>CAYNOU010000004.1:0-68929 GCA_964398885.1 uncultured Candidatus Cloacimonadota bacterium
CCGCGGTGGATGGCGATATAATGCTTATAGCGCAAATAATTACGGTGATAGTGATAATTCTGCTGTCCAATGGCCTGTGCTTGCTCTGAAAGCAATTGAACAAAATATGCCACCAATACAAACACCAGAATGGGTAAAAACTGAACTGGCATATTGGCTTGAATATAGTCAGTATATTGATGGTGGTTTTGGATATACATCCCCAGGTTATTGGAATAATAATGTTAAAACAGGAGCAGGTCTGGCAAGTCATTATTATATTGGAACACCAATTACTGATTCTACAATTGTAAATGGTCTAAATTTTTTAGATGTTCACTTCTATGATACCTATGATGGATCGGTTGGTGAAATGTTAGGTGGGAATTACTATGCACTTTATGGTTTTAAAAAAGCAATGGAATTCTACGATATTACAACATTTGGTACTGGACCAATAGACTGGTATGAAGAGATTTCAGATTACCTTCTTGACAATAGCTATTATGGTCAAAATGCTGATGGTTCCTGGCCCGGTGGAACTTATGCTATTACCTGGACAGCAGGAACAACTCCTACTTCAATATTAGTATTAACTCGAGGTGTAGTTCAATTACAACCCGTAGCTGTCATTAGTTCTTCCAACTTGCCGCAACCAACAAACACTCCGATTGCTTATTCAGGTGCAAATTCCTATCATCAAAATCCTGAGGAATTTATTACTAAATGGGAATGGGACTTTGATGCTAGTGATGGTATAGATTGGGATAATCCTGATGCTATTGGTGAATTTGTAATATGGGAATATTCTGTGGAAGATACTTTTGAAGTCACTTTGCGTGTTACTGGTAGTGATACGCTAATGGACACGGATGTCCATTTTACAATAGTAGATGATGGTGTAAATCACGCACCTATTGCAGATCCTGGTGGACCATATGCTGGTGAAGTTGGTGAAACTATAACATTGGATGGCTCTGGTTCGTACGATCCAGATGGTGATGAAATCACGCTCTACGAATGGGATACAGATGGTGATGGAATATATGATGATGCTACTGGTGTAACAACTGATGTCTTATTTGATAATGTATACTCAGGCCTTGTTGGTCTACGAATCTGGGATACCCACGACGCTTGTTCTGATACCACTGCTCCAAAATATGTTACCTTATGGACATCAAATGTTGATCTTGAATTAACAGGAAACAATGTAACGGTATCAAATCTTCACCCTGCTGAGGGAGAGTTAATAAATTTTGAAGCTACCATTGAATGTCATACTGATGATGGTGCTACTGTTAGTGAGTTTATTGTTCGCTTCTATGATGGTGACCCATCAATAATTGTTAATCCAATCGGAGCATTTACTCTTGGACCAATGGGAAATGGAGATGAAGAAACAGTAATATTAGAGAATTGGGAAATGCCCGATACACTTACTCATTATATATATATTCAAGCGGATGCTGACGAAAATGTAGAGGAATATAATGAAGATAATAATGAAGTGATAGTCACCATTGGACCTGTAGAACCAACCGAAGAACCTTACTTCTCCCCAAATCCATTTAATCCTGATGATGGCACTGGCACATTTTATCCTAATTTTGATGATCCACTTTCACCTGTAAAAGTTAAGATATATGATGTATCAAATCAGTTAGTGGCAGAATTAGATGCATTAACTTGGGATGGAAAAAATGATGTTGGGAAAGATGTCGCAAATGGTGTTTACTTCTGTTTAATTGAAAATGAAGCTGGTAAGAAAGCAATCATTAAAGTAGCGGTATTACGCTAAGAAAGGAGATAAAAATGTTGAAACGAAGTGTAAATCCTCCCGATGTATCGGGGGGAAAAAATATTAAATACACAAAAATAATTATATCTTTTGCTGCTATTATGTTTGTATTTGTAGGCTCAATCTTTGCAGATAATGAAGCCTCGGGTGGCGAAAGTGGAGCTTTCTTGCGGATACCAATTGGAGCAAGGTCTGCTGGTATGGGTAATGCGTTTACTGGTGTTGCAGATGATGTAAATGGTCCGTATTTCAATCCTGCCGGATTAGCACAGATTACTAACTCCAGAATTGGTGGTATGTATAATATTATGACCCTGGATAGACAAAACTATCAAGCTACAATTGTTATGGGTAATGAAAGAGGTAGAGCAGTTGCCCTGACATTTACCAGCTTTGGTGTAAGTGACATTATTGAATGTGTAGATGGTGTGCCAACTGGAGAAAAGTTTGATGATACGGAAATGGCATTTGGATTATCTGCTGGTGCAAAGTTGTTACCAATATTAAGTCTTGGCGGAACTGCAAAATATATCAATCATACAATTTATGATAATAAGGGAGCTGGTTTTGCCTTTGATTTAGGAACCATGTTGCTTTTAAATCCTATACGGATAGGTGCAAGCATAAGTAATCTTGGCGGAAAATTGACTTGGGATACTGACTCTAAAAATGAAGATGAAATTCCAACAACTTTACGAGCAGGTGCATCAATCCTTTTACCTCTTGCTGCAATTGATTTATTAGCTGCTGCAGATATTTCTCAAACTTTTATTGATGAAGAAGATGCAGAAGGTGACTTTAAACTACATTTTGGAGCAGAAGCCTGGATGGCTGATGTTTTAGGGGTCCGTGCTGGTTTAGATGGAGAAGACCTTAATTTCGGTGCTTCTCTTAAATTAAAAAAGTTAAGATTTGACTATGCCTTTTGTCCTGATGCTCTTGATGAAGGACCAACTCATAAACTTGGTGTAGAGATTCAATTTTAAAATTGTAAGATATATTAAAAATACGGCTTTCTGTAATATAAATCACATTAAGCCGTTTTTTTCAAAGCAATACAAAACTTGACAAAAAAGATATTATTTTTAAATTTTAATAAGAAAATAAAACTTTGTTTTTTGACATATACATAGGGGGTGACAGGCTTCGACAGGGACTGTGGGTACAGGAATAGCATATCAGGGAGATTACCTATCCTGTCTGCTGGAGGTAAATCCTTCGGATGAAAAAATGGTAATGCAAAATCTAATTGCAGATGAAAATCTCGCATTAGCTGCCTAAAAAGGTAGCTACATTTGACTTGATGTTGCCATTTGCATCTCTTCAAATGTCGTTCAAAATGGCTCTAATATTGTGATGTCTATAAGCAGTATTGAAATTTATAGACTGGTTCTGTAAGGATTTGTTTGTTGTTCTGAACAGAATAAGAAAATCACAACAGACTAAGTATGTAGAAGTTCTTGTATCCAAATCTCTGGACGCGGGTTCAACTCCCGCCACCTCCACCAGTCTTCGTTCCGATAAATCGGAACTACGCCTTGGTAAACCAATATTGATTAATATATTAATTATATTTGTTTTTAACAAAGCGAAAAACGAAGACTGCCACTGCGAAACGAAGTGAAGACGGGCATTAAATATTCTTTCTAAGTTTGTTAATTCAGTCGTAACAAAGTCATGTTTAAAACGGCGAAGTCGTAGACGAAGCTGTGCCATTCCAATTTATGTGTTATAAGATTTGCTCAAAACTACTTATCTTGGCGAAGTTTTAACGAAGACCGATGCTTTAGCAGGCCAGATATAAGGGCACAAAATGTTTCACTATGTTTATATTTTAACAAGCATTTCCCACAAAGATTGTCATTATATTGGGTATACTAAAGATTTAGATAAACGATTAGCAAAGCATAATAATGGAGAAGTAAAATATACATCTAAATATAAACCATGGCAAATACAAACAGCAATTGCGTTTGATACAAAAGACAAAGCATGGGCATTTGAGAAATATCTGAAGAGTCACTCTGGTAGAGCATTTGCTAGAAAACACTTTTGAACTGAGCAAAAATAGAAGGGTTTACAGTCATTGTAGATAACAAAAAAAAGAAACTGCAGCAGATTCAATTGCCACAGTGATGGGCTAAATAGCATACAGATTCTAAATCTAAATTTAATGAATGGAGGAATCATGAAAAAAATAGTATTGATTGCAATAACATTTACTTTGGTATGTATATCTTTATCTGCCAGACAGGTAAAGGAAGGTAGTGCGCCCACAAGAATGCTGGACATATTTAAGATTCACGATATAGGAGCATTTCAACTTCGTACTTCAAATTATGGTTGTTTGGGTTCTGGTGATGATGTTGTCCCTCAATGGCCATCCCTTGAGTTTCCCAAGGGTTCTGGGATTGATTATTTATATATTGGCTCACTATGGTTTGGAGCTTCAAAGCAAAGAAGAAATGAATATGGACAAATATTATACTGGCAGGATGAGGAATACTCCGAAACTGGAACAACTAATATGGGCTTTGGACGAGTTATTGATACTTTGACCACAGTAGGCTTTGATGGTGATGCTGATATGTATGAATTACTACCTGCTTATAATCCTCTGGAAGAAAACGCACTTGGAACTCTATATTATCAATACAATTCTTCTGACAGTACACTTAAGTTTTATGGTTCTGATGGAATTCCAGACTATGACGATGATGGAGATGGACAAATTGATGAAGACCCAATAGGAATGATTGGTTTTCCTTATGACCCTGATAGCATCTTTTGTTTTACAATGCCTTATGACGATGATGGGGACGGCTTAGTAGATGAAGACGGTGGATATTATGGTGCAGAAAATATTATGTCCTATTCTTATGATTACAGTCCATTTGGAACACCTGGACATAGAATATGGGGTGGATGGACTTTTGGTCAGAGTCATACCCCATTGAATATAGCAGTAAAACAGGAGTCATTCTGTTGGAATGGATATAAAATTGAGAAACTTGCATTACTTAAAACTACTATTTATAATATGAATGAACTGGATACACTCTTTGATTATACTTTAGGATATTTTTTTGACTGTGATATAGGACCACAATCATGGTCCTCCTCTGATCGTTCACTTGAAGATGTAAGCAGTTATTTTATCGGCTCAGATTATGAATTTCCCTTCAGTTATGACCATGATGGAGATGGAGGACTTACTGAAGGATATGTTGCAGCAAAAATATTTTCACCTCAGATTTATGCAAATTATGCATGTTACACCTGGGAAGTAGGAGATGGACCACGAGATGAATCTCATCTTACTACACCTCCATATCGCAATGAAAAATACTGGCTTATGACAGATAGAAATCCTAATGAATATAAGTACATTTCACTAAGAGATAATCCTAACGCACAGGTTGATTATCCATGTGATACGCGCTTTATGTATTCATATTATGGTGACATGCATGGTTTTATTGCACCAACAGACTCAAGCTTAAACATAGCACCAGGTGATTCAGCTGTTATATATTCAGCAATTTTCCTTGGTGATAACTTTGATGAATTAACAGAAATTGCTGATATTCTTCAGCAATTCCACGATTCTAATTTTGACCTTGCATTTTTAAATAATTATTACTCAGACCTTTTCTTTTCTGAATATATAGAAGGAAACTCTCAAAACAAAGCATTGGAAATCTATAATGATACCGGCTCTGAAGTGGATCTTTCAAATTATAGAATAGCTCAAGCTGTTAATGGCAATGGATGGGAATATTGGCATACTTTTCCTGCTTCGGCATTTTTACCTCATGGAGATGTGTGGGTAATAACAACTGATGAAGCAGATACAACTTTGCAAAATGTGGCAGATGAAATTCTTTCTTATCCAAGTGTCGTTCATTTTAATGGAAATGATGCAAGAGGATTAGAAAAAACCCCCGACAATGGTCAATCTTGGGAATTAATTGATGTTATTGGAATACCTGATGAAAACCCTGGAGAAGGATGGGATGTTGCTGGAATACCTGATGCAACGAAAAATCATACATTAGTAAGAAAGGATTATATTTATAAAGGAAATACTGATTGGCAATCTTCTGCAGGAACGAATATTGATAACTCGGAATGGATAGTTTATCCTGAGGATACTTTTGAATATCTTGGCTTACATGGTGAAGGAAGCATACTGCCCACCACATTTGTAAACACCACACAGGGAAATATAGATTCGTTCCGTGTTGGTGCAGGAATTCATTTTAAGTTTTCCGCATCCCCTTTTGCCGCATATTATAAATATCGCCTTGTATATTATGAAAGAGTAGGAACAGATTCTATGGTTGTTCAGTGGAATGAAGATGCCATATTAGATAGTACAGAATGGTATTTTACTGAAGATTATGAAAATCCTGATGAGGTGATATTAAAGGCTGAATATCCTGGTAGAAATCCTTTTGGAAAGCCATTTCTAAGCGTAAATGAATTTAATGAAGTAACTCAGCTGCAAGTAAAAGCAGTTAATTATGCTGGAATGGAAGACCCTGATTATGCAAAAATGACCTTCTTTGTAAGAGGACATTTCAAACCCGAAGCCTGTCCTTTTATGAGCTCATGGCAGGAATGGCCAGATGAATATTATGAAACCATATTAGGTGATATTCGTTTAAATATTACTCCATATATCTATATTCTTGGCGAATATACTTATTTAACATACTTATCAAATTATCAGGAAGAGATACCTTATGAGATTGTGTCTGGAGAGTTTCACTATGCAAATAGGTTTTATATGGATATAAATGAAGACCTTTCTGCAATCTGGTCTGATGATATCAGAATCTATTTGAAATGGAGTTACCTGGGAGAATATGAGTATGCTTCTGAGCATTATAGAATATATTATGCAGGTCATACATATTCTTATGATGAGAATTTAGATATGTATTTCCGCTATTTCTGTGATATAGAATTTATGGATATTCAGTTAGATGGTAATGCAGATGGTATTCCACCAATTGGAACTGTAATTGTTGATGATATTACTGGCGAAGAGTGGATGAGAGTTCCAATTAGTGAGGAACAAGCCTGTACATTGACTAATTTACCATCAGGCTCACATATATTTAAAGTGCGAGCTGCGGATTTACAGGGTGCAATTGACCCAACTCCTGAAATACTTGAATTTGCACTACACGAAAGAGTTGAACAAAATGAAAAAGAAGGTGTCCTTGTTGTAGATGATACAAAAGCAACTCCGATATTTGCTGTAGAAGATTCTGTGGACATATTCTACGATAATCTTCTTGAGGATTGCCCTGAAGAAGTTACTACCTTTGATCTAAATGAAGAGCCATTTCATAATGTCGTTTATTTGAATAGAGATATTAGAGATGAAGTGAATATTGCACCATATTTTGCTCCATCAGATATTCAGCAATATAAACTTATTATTTGGCATGCTAATAATCCTAAAGAGCTTTTTCCCTCTACTTTGGGAGAAGTCCATTTAGTAAACCATTACGATATACTAAGATTTTATCTTAATAGTGGAGGTAATCTATTATTTACTGGCTGTGCTAAAGTTTGTGACCCTGATTATGCAAAGACTAATTTCTTACAAGATTATGCGGGATTAGCAGATACTTTATCTGCTTTAAACACTGATGATATTATTTGGGGTATCCCAAGTGTAAACAATTCTCCAATGGGTGGAGCAAGCGGTTCCGGTTCATTTGAAGATATTGAAATTGACTCTCTTAATGCAGTTTATTCATTAGCAGGATATCCGTTCCCTCAGTATTTTGGTCCTAACCCACTTGGTGCTATCGGTAGTGTTACATTCCTGAATCTTGTTGATGCTGAAGAAATCTTTACCTGCATCCCTGGACCTAATTTCCCGAATCCCGACCCATACGATGGTGCTCCAGTTGGTTCAAAATATATCAAAACACCCGAAGTAAGCGGTTTAGTCTATATTCTTGGTTTCCCACTTTTCTACTTCCAAGTTGATCAAGTAAAATTGTTCCTGAATAAGGTCTTTGCTGAAATTGATTCGTTGTGGTCAATTGATGATGAAGATCAACTATCATATGGTTCAAATGTTCTATTCCAAAATTATCCTAATCCAATGAAAAGCTCAACTACAATCTCTTTTAATTTAGCCACAAAATCCCACGAAAAAGCACAAATAAAGATTTACAATGTAAAAGGTCAATTGGTAAGAAAAATCAAAATGCAACCCCCGATTTACTCGGGGGTAAAAGGCAAAAATAATATTGTTTGGGATGGAAAAGATAAGAACAACAAACCTGTATCATCAGGTATTTACTTCTACAGATTGGAAACAGAAAATTACCAATCTTCTGTTAAGAAGTTACTCCTTTTGCGATAGATACAGTGAGTAAATCCATTTACAGATAATATATTGCTAAAGACGGCATTTTCAGTCTTAATTAAAAACTGAATGTCGTCTTCTTTCTTTCCTTTTTCAATATTTATGGAATTCTGACAAGGATATTAATAAATATTGCTAAATTTTTAATATAATGTTTAAGGATAGATATTTTTGATAAAATAAAATGGAACCATATTTATATTCTTTAGGTCTAATTGAATAGAAGCTAATCGGAGGATAGTATGTTAAAAAAAGTTTTTATAAATTCTATTATTATGATTTTAATATTTTTTCTACTTACTACTGGTTGTGGTAAAAAACATCATCCCAAAGAACATCCATTTCCACCAATGGATATGTCAAATGCTCTTATATTAAAAATGTCAAGAGACCTTGATATGACTGATGAACAAAAGGAAGTTCTTAAAAAAATACAAGAAGAAATTCGTGCAAAAAGAGAAGAAATGAAAGATAAATTTCCTGATCACAAAGAAAGAATTATCTCGTTAATTAAAAGTGATAAAATAACAAAAGAACAAGTTCTAACAGTTCTTAGAGGTCCTCAAAGATACAAAGAAGAAATGGATGATTTTATTAGCGAAAAACTTGTGTTATTCCATAAGATGCTAACCCCTGAGCAAAAGGAAAAACTTGCAGAAGAAGTAAGAAATTTTGCCCCTCCAAAAAGAATAAGAAAACATGACTGAAGAAGCTTTTGCTGATATTGTTGGCAAGACAAAAATTATTGTTTTATCTGCAATCAAAAAATACCTCTATGATGGCTATTCACATGCAATTGATGATATTGTGCAAGAAACTTATCTTAGGGCATATAAAAGTTTGGTTAATGGTAAATTCAGAGAAGAAGCAAAGATTTCTTCTTGGTTATATACAATTGCAAGAAATGAAACTTTCAGGATGAATAAAAAACTAATGAAATTAGAAAAAATTAAAGAAAAGAAATTGGACTCATTAATTCTTTTTAATGAAATTGTTGAAAATAGTGAATTCAAAAGAGAACTTGATATAGAAGCAATTATCAAATCTTTACCTGAAAAATACAAGTCTGTTATGAGATTATATATTGATGGGAAAAAAGAGAAGCAAATATCAGATTCGTTGTCAATACCAGTTGGAACTGTAAAATCCCGACTTCATAGAGGAAAAAAAATGTTACAAAAATATTATAATAAGGAATATAACTATGTCTAATATAAATGAATATATTGAGCAAAGACTCGATGATACTAATTGGAATACAAAAATTGCTCATAATGTTTTAGTGAAAAGAAAGCATAAAATCAGAAAAACACGAAGTATTGCTTTTTCATTAGTTGCTGTATTATTAGTTTTTGTTGGAATTATTGTTGTGAATATTAATAACTATAAATCTGACAATTACCTTTGGCAGAATGAGTTCGCATCACTATTTTATGATTATGATGATGATTCTGTTTTTTCTGAAGAAATAGATGAATTCATTGAAGAGTCTTTTTAAGAAAAAATTCCATATTATTCCGTTCCCATTTACCAGCTGGCCGGTAAGGAACTATTCCTATACATCCTGGGTCTAAGAAAGTGCATAAGAAGCTCAATGTTACAGCAGATATTCTGGATGTGGATTCTACCCCTCGTGTTGTTTATGGGAATCAAGAAGGTGCAGCCAAAGGATTTAATCATACCAAAAAGGGAGCAAAGAATTATCATCCGCTTTTATCATTGAAAGAAGAAAAAATGATGTAAGAATTATAGTAATAAAAGTCAAAAATATGGTTTTTTGAATTTTAAATCGTCTTTAATTGAAGTAAATGACTTTTGGGTGTTAGTAAAATTACTTTAGATATTTAGGTATAAATAAAATAAAAATAGTGTTGCACTTATTAATTGAATGTATCTTTTTATTAGACTTTTATGATAAGTTTTCATCTAAACAAATGATAAAATATTACAAAGGTGGTTAAAATGAAAAAAATAAAGCTTCAAAGGACCATAATCTTTATTCTCCTTTCTCTGAGTCTTCTTGTATTTTCTTCCCAGTCTATTGCGGGCTCTAACACAAAACTAACCAATAGCACTAACGATACATCCGTCAAAGATACACAGAAAGTTCAAAGTAAGCAGAAACAAAAGACAGAAGCACATTCTTCAACTACAAGCAAGTCTAAGAATGTTTCCAATAGTAAAGTCAGTAATACTACAAGAAAAGTTACCGAATCAAAATCTGCCACAAAAATAGAATCCTCTAATCTTACCGGCACAAAGAGCACTGCAATAAAGAAGAATACCACATCTGATAATAAGAAAAATAAGACTGAAGTGAAAATCTCGACAAAGATAAAAAAATCTACTAATTCAAAGGCCAATACACAAAATGAAAAATTAAAGGCGAACATTTCTAAAAAAACTGTAACCAATACAGCTACTGATAAAAGCAAAACAACTTCTAACAAAACCACGAGTGTCAAGAAATCAAATCTTGACGTTCAAGAGTATAACACATTGAAGTCTAAGTCGATTAAAAACTCCAAATCTAATGCCAACCTCAAGAATTCAGAAGATAACGATATGATAAAGAATCCCTTAAATAATGATACGAATACCAGTCAAGCAAGCCAGCATGTCGTACACGAAACTCTTGAACTCGATGAACTCGATGATGATACACATACGGTCTCATATGGCAATGTCAAATATAAATGTCACAACGGATATTATTACGAACCATGGAATGGACATTTTAGAAGAATACCTCCTCCCTTTGGTATGAGAACCAGATGGCTTCCCCGTCACCATTATAACTTTATATTTCATGAGTGTGTATATTTCTATTGTTGCAACGTATTTTATATTTATATCGAAGATGACGATGAATATGTAATTGTGCGTCCACCGATTGGTGCTCTGGTTGATTCTATTCCGGAATACAGTGAGCAACTGATTATTGAAGGAGAAACCTATTATATTGCAGATGGTATTCAATACAAAGCAGTTATGGTGAATGATGAGATTTGGTATAAGGTCATAAAGGTCCTAGAAAGTAATGAAAATGAAATCGTGCAACTACAGGTTGGTACTCTGGTTGACACTATTCCTGAAGATCGAGAATTGTTATTAATCGATGGAGAAACCTATTATATTGCTGAAGATATCCAATATAAAGTGGTCATAGTGAATGAAGAAATTTGGTTTAAGATACTGAAAGTAGGATAAAACATATAGCAATTTAAAGAATGCCATTAGATATGTAAAGGAAGAAAGAACATATGCTGAATCTATGAAATTCAAAGAACTCTTAACGAATAAGATAAAAATACACATCTATTAATTACATGAATTGTAAATCTAAAAGTATTCGCAGAAAAACTGTATTATTATCCATTATTCTCCATCTTATGCTATTACTTTTTATCCAAAAAGCTAAAGAAATGAAATTTTTCAATACTGATTCGCAAATTGTACAACCTATTGAAAAAAGGCTCGTATTCGAACTTATCGAAACACCAGACAATATCCCACAGGAAGTACCCCAAGAAGAAAGCAATCTCGTCTCAGATAAAAATACAAAAGTTGCTGATATGCAGGAAACCGAATTGAAGAAAAGCAATACACCCTACCAAGAGGGAGATATAACTATCGCAAAATATACTGAACAAATTCCTGAAATAAATGAAATTATCCCTGAAATAAATAAAACTTATGAATCAGAGCAAGAGAAAAAGGAAAATTCTGCTGATATCCCAATGGATATCCAAAAAGATCAACTTACCTTCTGGGATGCCTATCAAAACAAGAAATTTCATGAAGCTAAAAACCAAGTTAATTATAAAAACCTTTTAAGTGATGTTTTGGAACACGGGGGAATAAGATTCAATACATATAATTGGGATTTTGCTCCATATATGCTGGCAATGAAAAAGAAAGTCGAAAGTCACATCAACCCTCCTTATGCTTTCTCAAGGTTGGGGCTTATTAGTGGTAAAGTTCTGGTTCAATTCAAAGTCATAACGAATGGTAAGGTGATAGACCTAAAAATACTGAATAGTGATACGCATTACTCGTTGGAGCAGACAAGCACCCGAGCGATTAAATTTTCTTCACCTTTTATACCTTTACCAAATAACTTTCCTGAAGAATATCTGGAAGTGACAGCTCTTTTTTCATATATAGTAAATAAATAATAAGAGGATGAATAATGAAAGACCTTATTTTACTAATTCAGCAAGGTGGGATTCTAATGATTCCGTTAATCTTGTGTTCAGTTATTTCACTTGCAGTCATTATTGAGAAAGCATTGTTGCTCCGAAAAAAAAGGATTTTAGTACCGGAAATCATATCAGTAATTAATAATATAAAATCAATGACAGATATACCACTGGCATTATCTGTGTGTGATCAGAATAATGGTGTTTTTTCCAAAATAATCAGGATTTGCCTGCAAAACGATACTAATGGTGTGAAAGAGGAAATGGCTGATCAGGGAAGGCAAGAAGTGCGAATACTTGAAAAGGGTGTGGGTATCTTAGAAACTATTGCTGCTGTTGCTCCCATCCTTGGTTTACTGGGAACAGTTATTGGAATGATCAAGGTTTTTAGCATGATATCAATGCATGGTGTGGGAGAAGCTGCAACTCTTTCCTGTGGAATTTCAGAAGCCTTGATAACAACGGCTGTAGGTCTTTCAATCGGCATTCCAGCTTTGATTTTTTATAACTACTACTCTATAAAAACAGAAAACTTGATTCTGGATATAGAGAATATATCAAATAAACTATTGAAGAAAATAAATCTTTTTAATTCAGAATAACCATTATGAAATTGATAGAAAAAAGAAGACGCAAGGTATCAATAAACATTACTTCATTAATAGATGTCGTATTGCTATTACTTATCTTTTTTATGCTAACCAGCCGCTTTGTTGAGCAGCCTGGGTTGAAACTTGATCTACCTAACACTAAGAGTTCGGTAAGCGAAAAGAGTAATAAAATGGAAATATCTATTCTTGCTGATGGGGAAATGTTTTTAAACGGTAGAGCAGTCTCTTTAAATGAACTTGAAGATAATATCAGGAATCAGATAAAAGATATCAAGGATAAAAGCTTATTATTGAGAGCTGATAAAAATGTTCCATATGGTAAGGTCGTAAAGGTGATGGATATTGCGCGTATCAGTGGATTGGAAAAGATAATCATTGCCACTGAATTGGATTCGGGTGAAAACTCAAAATAATTACTAAAAATAGAAAAAAATATGATAAACTTATTTTGAAGATAATAACAAAAGTATTTTATAATTAAAATTTTTGAATTTCCTAAAAAGTAAAATGGAACCTTTCAATAAATCATAGGTCTAAACAAGTAAAAAGGATAATTAATAATTATGAAATCAATGAAAAGCTTTACATTTGAAACTGGAACAAAAGTTCCAGAAATGATAAAGATTAAATTCATCAACAACGAATTTTTGAGTTTATATTACGAACTCAGGAATTTAAAAAAATTAATATGATTGGAGGAATTAAAATGAAAAAAATCACTGTAATATTGAAATCATTAATTCTATTTGTATTTATATCAGCAAGTATTGCTGGTTGCATTAGTCTTAAATTAGATAGTCAGTTATCAAAAGGAGATGTTGTAATTGATGGAACAGATAAAGAATGGGAGGGTGTTAAAAGTTATATGAAGAATCAGAATATTGTTGTTGGAATTCAGAATGATGAAAAATATTTATACCTGCTTTTATCTCCCACCACAGATGAAATTAGCAGACAAGTGATGGCAAAAGGATTGACAATTTGGTTTGATACAAAATGTGGAAAACATGAGAAATTTGGAATTCATTATCCACTCGGACTGCAAAAGCAAGATTTAGCTTATTTAAATCTGGATGAACAAAAATCAAAGTTCAGAGGAAAGCCTGATGAGAATGTTGATATGAATAAATTTTTTGAAATTTTCTCAGAATCGTTGAATGAAATTGAGATAATCGGTCCAGAAGAATATGATTATTATAAAGGTAATGTTAATGATGTTCAAGGAATTGAAGCGAAAATTACTAAATCTAACAATTCTATTGTATATGAGTTGAAAGTCCCATTAGACAAGGATACAGAAAATCCTTATGGTATTTGTACTGAAATAGGAAAATCAATAACTATTGGCTTTAAAACTCCAGAAATAAAACTTAGAGAAAAGAAAGAAGACTTTGATCGTGGAAACATGGGTGGTGGATTTGGTGGTCCTGGAGGTAGAGGAGAAAGACCCACAGGAGGAGAAATGCCTGGTGGAATGCCCAGTGGTGGAATGCCAGGAGGTATGCAAGGTAAAGAAAGAGAAATGCCAAAAAATCTTGAATTGTGGATAAAAACAAAATTAGCAGAATAAAAAATAAATCAAAATGGATAATTGTGTAATGGAAGCATTCATGCTATTATTTTTCGCCACAAAGGCACCAAGACACAAAGTTATTTTATTGCTTTAAATAATCTTTATTTATTCCTTTGTGGCTTCGTGTCTTGGTGGCAGGAAGTATTGCAATGATTGAAGCCATTACACAAAATGGATAATTGAAAGGAAAATAAAAAATGAAAAAAGCAATCATAATCATAGGTATTGTCCTAATTATAGCAGTTTGTAGCTTTCTGCTAATTTCAAAAGGAAGCACAAAAGCAGATAGTCCTTACGAATTTGCTCAAATAACAAAAGGAGATCTGAAAAATACCGTTTCTACAACCGGAACAATAGAAGCTGTAGGAATTGTTGAAGTTGGTACTCAGGTTTCTGCCGCCATTGAAAAGATTCTCGTTGATTTTAATGATAATGTTAAAAAGGATCAAGTTATAGCAATTTTAGATACGACCTTACTTTCATTATCAGTTCAGGATGCTGAAGCTAATCTAATAAAATCACAAGCACAATATGATCTTGCGAAAACAAAATATGAAGATGATAAAGAACTATATGAGAAAAATTATATTTCTGAATATGATTTTAAAAATTCAAAAACAGATTTTGAAATAGCAAAATCTTCACTAATAACTGCACAAACAAGTCTAAAAAGAGCTACAAGAAATTTCAAATACGCAGTGATTAAATCACCAATTGACGGAACTGTTATTCATAGATATGTTGAACCAGGTCAGATTGTTGCAGCAAGCTTATCAACTCCAACTTTATTCTTGATAGCTGAAGACCTGTCCCAAATGGAAATACACGCTCTTGTTGATGAATGTGATATTGGGCAAATAAAAGAAGGACAAAATGTTATTTTTACTGTTGAAGCATATCCAGATGAAACATTCAATGGAATTGCAAGACAGATAAGATTACAACCAGAAACAATTCAAAATGTTGTGAATTATACAGTAATTGTTGATGCAAAGAATGATAAAGGTTTATTACTTCCAGGTATGACAGCAACGGTAGATTTCATTATTGAGCAAAAGAAGGATGTCCTTCTCGTTTCAACTACTGCATTAAGCTTTCAACCAACAGAAGAGATGCTAACCGAATTTAAAGATAATATGCAAAAGAGATTTGAAAATATGGCTGAAGATGAAAAAGAGATGATGAAACAAAGCATGAGTGCTCACAGTGGTCAGGGAATGCCTGATATAATGCAAAGAGAAAATCTGGAAAATTATAAGAGAATATGGTATTTTAAAGATAATGAGCTAAAAACATCAATTATTGAAATAGGTGCAACCGATGGAGTTAAGACAGAAATTATTAAAGGTAAAGATATTGAAGAAGGAATGAATATCATTTGCAAGACAAAAAAAGGGGAAAAAGTAAGTAGTAATAATAAAACAATACTGTTTGGAACACCAGGACGAGGACCAAGGCACTAAATGAGGTAAAAAATGAAAACAGTAATTGAAATGAAGAATATTAAAAAGAATTATATAGTCGGAGAAGTGGTAGTAAAGGCTCTTAGTGGTATCAATTTGGGAATTTCTGAAGGTGAATTTGTTGCTATTATGGGTGCATCTGGTTCTGGAAAATCTACATTAATGAATATTATAGGCTGCCTTGATGTTCCAACTGATGGTGATTATATTCTTGATAAGATAAACATAAAAGATTTATCAAAGAATGATTATGCAGATATTAGAAATCAAAAGATTGGTTTCATCTTTCAAGTCTTTAATCTTTTACCAAGAACAACCGCTTTAGAAAATGTTGAATTACCATTATTTTATGATAGAACAGGAAGAATACAAGAGCCAAAGAAAAAAGCTATATCTTCATTAAATCGTGTTGGACTTGGAGATAGATTAAATCATATGCCAAATCAACTCTCTGGTGGAGAGAGACAAAGAGTTGCAATTGCTCGTGCATTAGTGAATGAACCTTCTATCCTGCTTGCTGATGAACCAACTGGAAATATTGATTCAGTTACTTCTGTTGATATTATGTCCGTATTCCAGGAATTGAATAATCAGGGAATTACAATAGTTCTTGTTACTCATGAACTAGATATTGCTCAATATGCAAAGAGAATTATCTTATTGCGTGATGGAAATCTTATTCAAGAAAAAGCAGTGAAAAATAGAGCAAATGCAAAAGAGGATTTAATAAAACTAAGGAATCATAGAGAAAACTTTCATCTTGGGAGTATTACCTTATGAAATTTAAAAATATAGAAAAAGTGGCAATTAAAAGTATATTAAAAAATCGAATGAGAAGTTTACTTACTTCACTTGGAATAATTATTGGTGTTTGCTCTGTTATAGTTATGGTTGCTATTGGTAAAGGAACTCAAATCACAATAGAAAAGCAAATATCATCTCTCGGAAGTAACCTTCTTATGTTACATCCAAGTTCAAGCAGAATGGGTGGTGTTAGCAGAGGTGCAGGTAGTTATAATAGACTAACTTTAAATGATTATAAAGATATTATTGAGAATGCAAATCATATAAAAGCTGCATCACCTATAGTAATGTCAAGTGGTCAAATAATTGGTGGAAATGGTAACTGGTATTCATCAATTCAGGGTGTTTCCATAGAATACATAACAAAAATTAAAGAATGGGAATTAAGTGAAGGTAATCTATTTACAGAAAGAGATATCAAAGCAAAAAAGAAAGTCGCCGTACTCGGTCAAACTGTTGTTGATGAACTTTTTCCAGATTCAGACCCGATTGGACAGAAAATTAGAATAAGAAATATACCTTTTACTGTAATTGGTGTTCTACAGGAAAAGGGTCAAAATGCTATGGGACAGGACCAGGATGATACAATCATTGCTCCCTATTCAACTGTACTATCGAGATTAAAAGGCGGTAGATATATAAACATTATTTTTATAAGTGCAAATACTGTGGATGAGATTGATATTGCTCAAAAAGAGATAGAAAATATCATGCGTAACTCACATAATATAAAGGATGGTGATGATGATGACTTTGATATCCGCACTCAAACTGAAATAACTGAAATGGTTTCTGCAACAACCAAAACATTAACTCTACTTCTCGGAGCTATTGCTGGTATTTCACTTATTGTTGGTGGAATTGGTATTATGAACATTATGCTTGTTTCTGTTACAGAAAGAACAAGAGAGATAGGAATAAGACTTTCAATTGGTGCTCGTAGTAAAGATGTCCTAACACAATTCCTTGCAGAAGCTATCACTTTGAGTCTTATTGGTGGTTTGATTGGAATAATATTTGCAATTGGAATATCACTTTTTATTAATCAATTTACATCACTTTATACATCTGTAAGCCCATCTATTGGTTTATTAGCAGTTATATTTTCCGGAGCAGTTGGAATCTTCTTCGGATATTATCCAGCACGAAAAGCCGCAAATCTTAATCCAATTGACGCATTAAGATATGAATAAGAATAAAATATTGAGGTTTGAAATGAAAAAGATAATCATCTTACTAATTTTATTAATAAATTCAATGCTTTTTGCTGAAAATTTAACATTAGAAAAAGCAAAAGATATTGCAATAAAAAATAATAATGACTTGATTTCTGAGGAATTGACACGAAAATCTGCTCATTCTGAAGCTGTAAAATCTACTCTAAATATGATACCATCTGCAAAATTTAGTAGCAGCTATACTAAATTTGAAGAAGCAAAAGATATATCCATTGGCTCAGAAACCGCTGAAAGTTCCAAATCTTATGGAATATCTGTATCTCAACCGATATTTAATGGCGGTAAAAACTGGATAAATTACAAAATAAAAACAGACCAGGCAAGAATTGCTGATGCAAATTATTATAGCAAATACTTAGAAGTAATGACTCAAACTGAAGCAAAATATTTAAATGTTTTAATGAATTACGATTTAATGGAATCTGCTGAAAAAACACTTGGTGCATCTAATCAGCATTTGGATATTGCAAAAATGAAATATGAATTAGGAAATTTATCCAAAACTGATTATTTGAAAATGCAATCAGAAACAGCTTCTAAAGAAGTTGATTTGATTCAAAAGAGGAATCTTTATGAAATAAGTAGAATTGAACTTGCTAATTTTTTGCAAATATCAAATGATTTCTCTCTTGAAAAAGTATTAATTGATGAATATGAATCAAGAATTAACTCAATTCAAAAACTTAATTTAGATGAGATTGATGAACTTGTCGATAATATTATCTCAATTGGCATAGAGAAAAATCCTTTGTTAAGAGCTTCTTCTTTAAATAAATCCATATATAAGAAAAATATTCATCTTGCTTATGGTGAATTTCTTCCTTCAATTAATCTTTCATATTCAAAATCTTGGAATAAATATGATTATGAGGATGATTTTAATGAAAATTCAGGTAATGTTTCATTAAGTGCATCTTTACCAATATTTCCAGTTGCTGATAATATTTTAGGCTTGAGCCAAGCGAAAATTGATATGAAGAAATCCGGATATTCATATAATTCAACTGAAGATAATATTCGCTTAAGCCTACGAAGCAATTTTTTAAATTTGATTTCTGAAGCAAAATCAATTTATTCTGCTAAGATTGCTTTAGATTATGCAGAGGAAACTTTCAAAAATACTGAAGCTTGTTTTAAAAATAATACAGTTACCACAGCTAATATGCTTGATGCAGAAACGCTTCTTTCATCATCAGAAAGTCAGTATATAAATAGTTTTTACAATTTTTTGGAAGTAAAATCCTTACTTTTACAGCAAATGGGTATTGATGATGAGAATGTTTTATGGGATATGATTAAATAGGTAACCAAATTGTCTTTTTAACCATTTTATCCTGACGCCACAAACCACACTATAACGCTAAGAATAAAACTTGAATTGATTTTCAATAAGTTCAAATCCTCAAAACTTGACAACAAACCGATACAACTTCATTAAATAAATCAAAATGCCACCATAGCTCAGTTGGTAGAGCAACTGATTCGTAATCAGTAGGTCATGGGTTCAAATCCCGCTGGTGGCTCGAATACGAATTTACAGATGGACAGGAATTGGTAAAAACAAATCTAAATTTCTTGACACATCATATCATAAGTTTATGAAATGACACTAATATAACATTAGGAGAAAATGATGCTTGATGAGTTCGTGATCAGGAAGCTTTGTAAACTGTTCAATGTTCTTTCTAATGAAGTAAGAATTCGTATTATATATACTTTAATGGAAAAGGAATCCATGACAGTAACGGAAATATCAAAGGAATTAGGCATTCCCCAAAATACCCTTTCCGCTCATTTAAAGATTTTATACGATGGAGCTTATATTGGCAAAGATCAAAAATGGAGGAATGTTCATTATTGTATCAGAGAAGAAAAATTGAAAAGTATTCTTGAGGAGGGAACCCAAATTCTGTTTGATAAGTGGGAAGGAAATTGGGAAAAAATAGCAGAAGCAAAAAAAACAATCGAAAAAGTTAGTAAAAAAAATATAAAAACCGAAGGAAAATAATGGTAAAGATAATTCCACGCTGGGAATGGCGTACATTCGCAGAAGATTTTGGTGAAGCTGAAAGCAACATCAAAAAGAACAAAGTAACTCGTGTAAAAGAAAGCGAGGAAATTTATATCATTTCTGATAAAAGCAATGATAATACCAAAATACGTGATGAAAAAATGGATATTAAAACTCCATTGCGTATAAATACTGAAAAAAACCTGGAGCAATGGACTGTAATGATGAAAGCTGATTTTCCAATCCACATCAACGATCTGGTCTTGGTTTTCAAGGCATTTGGCATGCCATTACCATATTTCAAAAAGGATGAATATTCTTATAAGGAATATCTCGAAGATATTATCAAATCGAACCCTAATCTCCATTCCATCGATGTTTCAAAAAAACGTTTCGGTTATATGATTGATGAATGTATGGTTGAGATTGCAGAAGTGAAATTTAACAATGTAGCAAAACGAACCGTTGCAGTAGAACATGCAAACCCCGAATTGGTGATTAAAACAGTGAAAAAATTAGGTTTGGATGGTTTTGAAAATATCAATTATATCAAAGCAATCAAAAACACTTTTGGTTATCAATATTAATTCACTTCATCTATTATGTACAAGTCATCAGAAGGACCGATCCAAGAGTTTAGCTGGGGAAGATTTATTGTAAACGGAAAAGAACACTCGAAGTCGAGTTATGGCGTTATAACCGGAGCTGGGAAAGATATCCGTATTGTCGATGGAAAGGTTAGCGAGTGGAAAGAACGAAATGGACATTTGCTCAAAGAGAATATAATCACAGGTATTTTTGATGAAACATACATGTCCCGAAAACAAATCGGGACACCCCATTAAATAGGAAAAGATTTAATGGGGGCAGGCAAAGGAGAATGAAAATTGAGGGACGGAATGCACAGATCCCAATTGTTCCTAACCTGTCTCGGCTTGGTGTCGAGCCAAGACGGGCAGGATTTGATCCCCGCGTACGCGGGGACTGTTTATTAAAACACCATTAAAAATGGTGTTAAGATCATTGCAATTTAATTGTAATTCGTAATTTTACATTTATCTCTGTGCTCTCTGTGTCCCCGCCTGCCAAAGCTAAGCGGCGGGCAGGTCTGTAGCAAGGTATTTACATATGAAAATGTTGAAATTCTCATTATTGGAAATGACGTTTATGGTTCGTTGAATTGTCCCAAATCTGTGAAGGATTTTATTAGAGAAAATGGGGTAGGAAAATTGATTGTAAAAAAAACTCAGGACGCTTGTAAAATTTATAATGAATTGTACGATCAAGGCGAAAAGGTTGCTTTGTTGGCACATGGTACTTGTTAGGAATAATTTAGGAGAAATATGAAAAAGTATGCAATTTTAGACATTGGAACAAATTCCATAAAATTCTATCTCAATTCCGTAGAAAATGGAGAAGCAAAAAAAATCATTGATACAAACAACATTTCACGATTGGGTGAAGGCTTGCAAAAAACCGGAAAGATCTCTGAAGAAGCGATGAAACGGAACCTTAAGGCGCTACGGAATTTCTTGAATATTGCAAAAGAAAACGAAGTGGATGAGATCACCGCTGTAGGCACAATGTGTTTGCGCACAGCATCAAATTCTAAGGATTTTATTGAGCTGGTAAAAAATGAACTCGACCTGAAGATTGAAGTTATCGATGGAGAAGAAGAAGCAAGATTATCATATCTCGCTGTTCTGTCCACAATCGGTGAAACGGATAAAAATGTTGTGGTTTTTGATACAGGTGGCGGAAGTACTGAATTTATTTTCGGTAAAGGGAAAGAACTGATAAAAAGGGAAAGCCTAAATATTGGGGCAATTAATCCGACCGAGAAATATCTGATTTCTGATCCGGTAACTGATACAGAATTGGAGCATATGCTGGCTTACACAAAAGCATTTTTCGAAGAGCATGAACTGGAGAGAAATGCTGATTATCTTATTGGAATCGGCGGAACAGTTACCAGTATGGGCGCTGTGATGCATAAGATGAAAAAGTATGACCCTGACGTAATTCAGGGATCAAATATGAGCAAAGAAGAGGTTGAAAGACAACTGAAAATGTATCAAAGTAAAACAATTGAAGAACGAAAAAAAGTAATTGGCTTACAGCCCAAAAGAGCGGACGTGATATTGGCAGGAGCTGGAATCGTGAAAACTATTCTGGAACACTTCTCTTTAGACAAATTCACCTTGAGTGACAGTGGATTACGACACGGTCTATTGTTCGATCGTTTTTTAACTAAGGATTAACTGGAGCAATTATGTCAAAATTATTTATGAATCGCACAAAGCAGTTGGAAGCAGATATTGAAGAATTTCTCGATAAAGTAACAATTTCCGGTTTAATTCTTCTTGAGAGTGTAAAATCTTACATCAATCAAGAGAGTGAAAGGTTTGAAAATCAGTATAAAAAAATTACCAAACTGGAATCTGAAGCTGATGAGTTGAGAAGAAACATTAAACATAAATTGTATAGCAATATGCTGATCCCGGAGTCCCGCGGAGATGTTCTGGGTCTTTTGGAAACGCTGGATGATGTTGTAGATACTGCTGAGAAAGTCATTGAGCAATTTTCGATCGAAAAGCCTGACATCCCCGAATTTCTGCACAAAGATTTTTTATCCCTGGCAGAACTTTCTGCAAAAGCTGTAGATGAATTAGTAAAGGGAGCAAGATCATTTTTTAAGGAAATTAACCTGGTTAATGATTTTGTTAATAAAGTTCATTATTACGAACACGAAGCCGATGATGTGGAAGAGGTTCTAAAAAGGAATGTATTCGAAAGCAAAGAAATCAAAAAATTTAGCAGGAAAGTTCACTTAAGATATTTTGCAGAGAAAATTTCACTTGTTTCCGATGTAGCAGAATCTGTCGCGGAACGTCTTTCTGTGTATGCGATCAAACGTAAAATATAACATTTTGTAAAGGCAAAAACGGTGCTTAAAATTTTGTTTTTCTTGTCGAGCGGTTTGTTTTTGGGTTGGTCGTTGGGAACCAATGATGCAGCCAATATTTTTGGCACAGCTGTTGGCACAAAGATGATTCGTTTCAAACTCGCGGCAATTATTTGTAGTATTTTTGTAATTATCGGTGCTGTCGTAAGTGGTGCGGGTGCTTCTCAAACTTTGGGTAAATTAGGAGCCATAGATGAACTCGGTGGTGCATTTATCGTTGCTCTGGCAGCTGCTGTAACTGTCTTGTGGATGACAAAATCCGGTTTACCTGTTTCAACTTCTCAGGCAATTGTAGGAGCAATTATCGGGTGGAACTTTTTTTCTCATAATTCCACAAGTGTAAGTTCTTTATCAAAAATCGTGGGAGCGTGGGTATTTTCACCGATCCTCTCCGCAGTTTTCTCATTCATCATCTTTTTTATTGTGAAAGGGCTCGTGGAAAAATCGAAGATACATTTAATTCGCCTTGATTCTTATACTCGGATTGGGCTTATCATTGTCGGTGCATTTGGAGCTTACAGTTTGGGAGCGAATAATATTGCGAATGTTATGGGAGTTTTTACTTCTTCTTCCCCTTTTCAGGATATAGCTGTCGGGAAATTGTTTCACCTTAGTTCGACTCAACAACTTTTTCTCTTAGGAGGAATAGCAATTGCCGTTGGGGTTTTTACTTATTCCCAAAAAGTAATGATGACTGTAGGAAGCAATATATTCAAACTATCACCGATTAGTGCGTTTGTTGCTGTTGCTTCAAGCTCAATAGTGTTGTTCATTTTTGCTTCTCAGGGTTTGAAACATTTTCTCGTTTCTCACGGCTTGCCATCATTTCCCCTTGTTCCGGTTTCCAGTTCGCAATCTATCGTCGGGGCTGTTCTCGGGATCAGTATTGCAAAAGGAGGACGGAACATTCATTGGCGAATTTTGGGAAAAATAAGCATTGGCTGGGTTCTAACGCCTGTTGCAGCAGCTATATTGAGCTATTTTTCATTATTCTTTATGCAAAATGTTTTTATGATGAATGTGTAAAAAATTGTTAGAAAAAGGGAAGTAAGAACGTTATGAAAAAATATATTCTAATTTTTCTTTTACTCATAAGTTTCAATTATTCTTTTAGTGATCAAATTCATAAGACTGAATCAGGTTTCCCTTCAAAACCAATAAAGATAATAGTTTATACTTCTCCGGGTGGATTAATTGATATAACAACGAGAAAATTTACAGAAATAGCCGCAAAATACTCGGATGCAACTTTTGTAGTAGAAAACAAACCAGGCGCAGGTGGAATAGTGGCTCTTAAAAAAGTTCTAAGCCAACCTGCTGACGGTTACACATTGTTTGCCTGCACAAAATCGAATATTTCAAAATTTGTTTCAACCGGTGGAACAGCCTATATTACCGCTCTTGATTGGCTGGCAATGCTCATGGCAGATCCGGAATGCGTGATCACTAATAGAAAAATGGATATCAGCGATTGGGATGAGATTGTAAAAGATGCACGTGAAAAAAAAGGTGGGCAAATCTGGGTCGGTCCGGATACAGGTGGTCTCGACCATGTAACTTCCATAAAAATCTGGGAGCAATTCGATTTTAAATCCAAATGGATCCCATACAAAAGCGGAGGAAAAGCACTTGCTGCCCTGCTAGGAAAACAAGGACAAGCTTATGTTGGTAATCCACGCGAGGTGCTGGGAAATCCTGATTTGAAAATCGCAGCGGTTTCTTCCGAAACGCGACTTGAACAATTCCCCGATGTTCCCACTTTCAAAGAGTTGGGTTCTAATGAACTATCAAATGAATATATGTGGCGCGGCTTTGCCATAAAAAAAGGAGTTCCGAATGAAATTCTTAACTGGTATAGCGAACTTTTCCAAAAAGTTAATAATGATCCTAACTGGAGAATATTTTGGGAAAAAGGTGGAATAGAAGTAGTTTATTACGGACCGGAAACATTTGAAGAGATCATTAATTCCGATACGAAATTCTTCCAACATTATTTGGAAAAAATTGGAATTATCAAAACCGACAGCGATAATGTCCTTGCAAATCTCGGGACAGGGAAGGAGTTTGCATTGCTTGTACTCCTGTTTCTTCTAATTAACCTGATTGTCGGATTTCTTGTGTATAATTCTCGTAATAGAAAGCTGTTAAGTAGAATATTAATAATTACATTTTTTCTTTCATTGTCGATCTTATTTTATATTCTCTCATTTGTCTTTCCAGAAAGCGATGTAGTTGGTCCCTCTGTGGTCCCTCGCCTCTGGATATTCCTCCTTATCCCCTTGAATATTCTTCTCCTTATAAAAACTTTAACTAATAAGAATAAGGTGGAAGAACCAGGCGGAAATGTAAATAAAGTTTTGAAATATATTTTGTTTTTAATAGTGTATCTGGTTGGGATTTATTTTCTCGGATATTATATAAGTTCTTTTGCATTCATCTTTGTTAGCATGTATATACTGGGTTACAGGAAATACGGAACTATGCTAATTATTTCATTTGGCTGGATTGTTTTTTCATATTTAATATTTTACAAGACATTATACGTCCCTCTTCCGATTGGAAGAATAATTGAAATTTTATTTTAGGTTACTTTAAGCAATTTTATGGAAATATTATCACATTTAGTAGAAGGATTTGGCGTTATCGGTGGTTTCATACCTATTTTGATAATTATGTTGGGTGTAATAATGGGAATAATTGCCGGAGCAATGCCCGGATTATCTCCCTCGATGGGTGTGGCTTTGCTCGTTCCTTTCACCTATACGATGTCACCTACACTCGCGCTGATCTTATTAGTTTCTATATACATTGCAGCAAACTATGGCGGGTCTATCACAGCAGTAACGATAAATGCCCCTGGCACTCCGGCTTCTGTAGTTACCGCTTTTGACGGTTATCCTTTAACAAAGAAGGGGAAACCCGGGATAGGATTGGGAGTTTCTTTGATTTCTTCTACTGTCGGTGGATTTATTGGCACTCTGATTCTGATATTTTTTTCCGCTCCACTCGCAAAAGTAGCCTTGAAATTTCATCCTGCTGAGTATTTTGCTCTGGCAATATTCGGTTTGACTACAGTTGCTTCACTTGGTGGAAAAAATTGGATAAAGGCATTTATCGCTGCTATTTTTGGGCTTCTGATAAATACGATAGGAATCGATCCCATCTCCGGTGTTAGCCGATTTACATTTGGAATATCTTTTCTCTATGACGGGTTCGCCTTGATTCCCGCTCTCATCGGGTTGTTTGCTCTTAGTGAAATTTTTAAGCAATTGGAAGAAGGTGGGCATAAGGCAAAAGCAAAGGTTGATTTGTCTTCCAATTGGCCCACTATTCGTGATTATTTGAAATTGAAATTTACGATTATCCGCTCATCAATAATTGGAACAATAATTGGCATTTTGCCCGGTGCTGGCGCAACAATTGCATCCTTTATATCGTATGACGCAACCAAACGTTTGAGTAAAAATCCGGAAGATTTTGGTAAAGGTGAAGTGAGAGGAGTTGCAGCAGCAGAAGCTGCAAACAGTAGCTCGGTTGGCGGTGCTTTGGTTCCGCTTCTCACACTTGGTATTCCAGGCAGCGCCACAACTGCGGTACTTATCGGTGCTTTGATGATCCATGATCTAACCCCGGGACCGAGATTATTTGTGTCTAATCCTGGGCTCGTTTACGGACTGTTTGCCAGCCTGCTAGTCGCAAATGTTGTCTTGCTTGTTTTTGGATTATTCGGAAGTAGACTTTGGATAAAAGTAACAAATATCCCCAAGAAAATTTTATTCCCCCTCATATTTGCAGTGTCGATCATTGGTAGTTTTGCTGTTCAAAATTCCTTCTTTGATATTATCTCCTGTCTGGCTTTTGGTGTGTTTGGCTGGATTCTGCGTAGAAACAAATATCCGGTGGCTCCCATAATTCTGGGAATGGTGCTTGGCAATATCGCTGAGACTAATTTCAGAAGAGCAGTTATGATGGGCGGATACGATGTATTTTTCACAAGACCCGCTAGCCTGATCCTCTTAATCCTGGGATTGGTGAGTCTTATTTTCGCATTTATAAAAAGTAATAAAAATCCTAAAATAAACAAAATGAAAGGAGCGAAATGAAAAAGATTAACATTCTTGTGATAGTTACATTTGTAATTATCGCATTGACAGCAACACTTTCCGCTGAAATATCAGACGGAAAGACCGAATGGGACGATGGAATTCTCTATTGGAAATCTGATGACGGCAAATTCGAAAGCAGAATGGATGCACGAATCTACATTAACGGAGCTTATTTCTTTGACGATACTGAAAATATTCTCAGTAATCAAACACATTTACGCAAAGCACGTATTGCTTTGAAAGTAAAGCTCTGGGATGTATGGCATGCTGAATTTGATATAGATATTGCCAAAGAACAGCCCGAAGTTGAAGATATGTTCATGTCGTACACCGGATTTGAAAACAGTCATATTAAATTCGGTAACTTCAAAATGCCGCTAGGCTTAAATGAACTTACCTCCTCACGATTTCTAACTTTTTGCGAAAGAGCTTACGCTATGAATGCTTTTGAAACAGATCGTCATTGCGGACTTGAATATTCAAAGTGGGGAAAATATGGGAAATTCAATCTTAACTTGCGTTCTGCAATTTTCGGACAAGACCTGGAAGTAGAAAAAGAAAGCGATTACGAAAAGGAAGAAGACGAAACCGGTGGTGGTTATGCTGCTCGCCTGGTTTCCGGTTTGGAGCTGTCCGAAAATTTATTTTTGCATACCGGCATTTCTTCTGTAATTCAATATCCTGATGACGGAAAAGATATGGTGGATTTTAAGAGTGAATCGGAAACTAAAATCGGTGATGTGGAATTTTTGGATACAGGTGATATCTATGATGTGGATTATTGTACGAAAATCGGACTCGAAGGTGCATTGAGATTCAACAACATCTGCTTGCAGAGTGAATACATCCTAACTGATGTCATAAGATTAAAAGATAAGAAAGACGCCTCTTTCTCCGGCGGATATGCCTTTATCAGTTGGATACTTACCGGTGAGAAAAGAAACTGGTCTGTAAAAGATGGAGAATTCGGACAGATTATTCCAAAGAATCTTAAAACAGGCGCCTGGGAAGTTGCAGCACGCTATAGCTATCTGGATCTTTCTGATAAAGATGCTGATATCCTTGGTGGAATTGCAAATAACTACACTTTTGCCCTGAATTGGTACGCAAATCCCAATATAAAATTCCAATTTAATTACACAATAGTTGACAACTCTAAGAACGCTGACTCAGATGGTGATTATGATGGTGATTATGATTTTAACTATATTCAGTTTATGGCAGTTGTATTCTTTTAGAATGAAAGGAGAATTATGAAAATAATAAAAGCCTTTGCGATAGTAAGCCTTTTCCTCTTATTGATGAGTGGTTGTAGTACCGATGAAACCACACCCAATCTTCCTCCGTCGATTTCCGGTGTAACGGTTTTACCGGATTCTATCAGCACGGCTGATACCGTTAAAATTTCTGCTGAAATTACTGATGAAGATGGAAATATTGAAAATGTTGATTTGCATTATCACGGAGTAAATATTATTGACTCTACAATTTCTATGACTCTTGAAAGTAACAATGTTTATTCCGCAGAAATTGGTCCTTTTGCAGATAGTGTTACAGTTAATTATGAAATCAGAGCAACTGATGACGATGGTGAAACAACTGTTCATAGTTCAGCATTTACGATAGGAACTTCTCAGCCACAAGAGAAGGATCTTTATATCAATGAATTTATGAGTCATAATGATTTGGCTTATCCTGGTGAATTTAATGATTACCCTGACTGGATTGAAATCTATAACGCTGGAGAAGAAGCAGTAGATATCGGTGGAATGTATATGACTGATAAACTTGATGAACTTACTAAGTCCCAAATACCAACAACTAATCCTGATTCAACAACTATCCAGCCAGATGGTTTTTTGATTTTGATTGCTGACGGTCTGGCTAATCCTGGAATTTTACATTTAGATTTCAAGCTCAGTGATAATGAAGATTTTGCTCTGGTGAATATAGATGGAGTTACAATCGTTGATCAACATAATACTGATGCTGTACCTACTGATATGTCAGAAGGTCGTGTTCCTGACGGCAGTGATAATTGGCAAATTTTAGATCCTTCAACACCAGGTTCTAGTAATAATCCATAAAAGTAATTAGTGTCTGTCCGTAAAGTAGGTTTTTTCGACTCGTAAGGAACGACGAGTCGAGGTAAAGGATATTAAAGCTGTCTTCCCGACTTGTCGGGATCGTCGCAAGCTCCTTATTCATCCTTCGCAGTATGCTACGGAGAATGGACGACTCGAAAGTCGAGTTTACGGACAGACACTAATTAACTAAAAATTAAACAAAAACATTAACCGAAAGGAGAAAAGATGAAAACTACAAAAATGTTTATTGTCATTTTACTTGGCTTACTTATTGTTGTAGGTTGCAGTGTTAATGACGATAAGAATGAATCTCCGGAAATAAATAACGTAACAATATTTCCGGAAGCACCCATTGGTGGTGAAATTGTCAGAATTTCAGCAGAAATTACTGATGAAGATGGAACATTAGAAATTGTACGACTTAGATATCATGTGGATAGCGCTCCCGATACACTTGTTGATATGACCAAAGAAGAGGGTAGTACAATCTATTTTACCGATATAGGACCTTTTGCGGATAGTGTTACCGTGAATTTTACTATTGAAGCTATTGATAACGACAACGATGTAACTATCTATGAAGATTCATTTACTACAACAGCATCTCCCGCTGTCCTGGAGCTCTACATCAATGAATACATGGCGAGTAATGATTACGGTCCAACCGACGAAAATGGACAACATGATGATTGGATAGAAATCTATAATGCTGGAGACGAGTCTGTAGATATCGGTGGAATGTTTGTAACAGATGATTTATCCAATTTAACAAAGTCAATGATTCCTGAAGGCGCTTCTGACCTTACAACAATCGAACCGGGTGGATTTCTTATTCTCTGGGCAGACAAAGAGGGAGAACAAGGTCCCTTACATCTCGATGATGTAAAACTATCCGGCGATGGAGAACAAATTGGTCTTACCGATAGAGATGGCACAAGCATTCTCGACTCTTTGACCTATGGAGAACAAACCACAGATGTTTCTTGTGGACGACTTCCCGATGGAGCTGACACCTGGGACTATTTTGGTGCAGGACATGAGAGCATGTACACACCCGCAGCTGCTAATGGAACCGGTGAAGAACCGTTTTTCAAATTCTACATCAACGAATTTATGGCAAAAAATGTATCAACGATTGCAGACACTGCCGGTGAAGAGGATGAATATGATGACTGGATAGAGATTTACAATGCTGGAAATATATGTGGCGACATCGGTGGCTATTATCTTACCGATGATCTGGAAGATCTCACTAATTCACAACTTCCTGACTCGCTTCCTAATATTACAACAATTCCACCTATAGGTTTCTTGCTTCTCTGGGCAGATAAAGAACCAGAACAGGGAGCACTTCATCTTGCAGACATGAAACTTTCCACCGATGGAGAGCAGATAGGCTTAACTGCTCCTGATGGAATTACGATTATTGACTCAATAACTTATGAGCAGCAATATCCTGATACTTCCTTTGGACGTCTTCCCGATGGTGCTGATAGTTGGCAATTCTTCTCCAACCCAACTCCTGGCACTTCCAATCAACCCGAGTAACAGAGACTGATCAATAACATTTAAAGCAGCAAGAGCTGGAATATGTTCTTGCTGCTTTTTTATGTTAAGGATTCCAGATGAAAAAAAATATATTTTATCTAATTGTTGGGCTTAATTGTAAAAAAAGGTTGCTAAAACCTTATTTAAGTATTTAAGTTATAGTTATTTAAATGCACATTCTTAAGCAAAGGGGTAAAAATGTCTAATAAGTACTGTCCTAAATGTGGTTCAAAACATACTAAAAAAATGGCACACGTAATCGAAAACAGCGATATAAATGTTGCGATTGTGGACGAATATTTCAATATCAGCGAATCAAAAAAGAACCCTTTGATGACCAATTATGGAACCAATATATAAACGGACATCAAACTCTTCAATCTCTTAGTACTCGATACAATCTTTCTATTAAAACGATTCAAAAGCATCTAGATAATCACCAAATTAAACCTCCGAAGATACTACCGGGTTCCTGTGTCATTGTAATGGACACTTGCTATTTCAAATGGGGTTTTGGAGTAATGGTTTTCAGGGATCAAAGAATGAAAAAGAACGTATATTGGAAGTATATTCGACATGAAACTCTGGAAGAATATCGGTCAGGCATAAATCATTTATTAAGTAATGGATTGCACATAGAAGGAATAGTTTGTGACGGTAAAAGGGGCTTGTTTACAGCATTTGGAAACATTCCGGTACAAATGTGCCAGTTTCATCAGGTCGCTATTGTTACCCGGTACATAACTCGAAATCCCAAGCTAACAGCAGGTATGGAACTAAAGATTCTAACATATAATTTGACTAGAAGCACAAGAGTAGAATTTGCAGATCAATTGAATGCTTGGCACAACCGTTGGGAGAAATTTTTAAACGAAAAATCCTACAATAAAGAGAATAAAAAATGGTCTTACACACATAGAAGACTTCGAAGTGCTTATCGGAGTCTGAAAACAAATATGGAATACCTTTTCGCGTATTTGGAATACCCAGATCTGGGTATTCCAAATACAACAAATTCCCTTGAAGGAAAGTTCTCAAGATTGAAAACAAAACTTAGAGTTCATTCAGGTTTAAAAGAGTGGAGAAAAAGAAGAATTATAGATGAAATTCTATCAAAATAACAACCCAAAAGTTCCATTAGACCCAAAATTATAATTTATTGATATAGTATCAATATTTTGAGAAACTAATTTCATATTTTTTAGAGAATGATAAGAGATAATTTAAGATCGCAGAAATTTCTTCCTGTATTTTCCACCTATATCCTTTTATCATCTCCATCAATCTATCAAATGATTCTATATTTATTAATCGCTTTAGATTATAAGCTGTTGTATAAATATTAATCTCTGTTTGGACTTTATCTTTACCTCGTAATAATAATGGAATCTTTCCCATCCAGTATTTCATTGTTCCGAATACATGTTCTATTATCTCTTTCCGCTTTTTTATATAATCTTTCCCAAGTTGACTTCTTACTCGCTCTTTATAATCATCTCGCCAATCCTGATCATGATAACGATAATATATCCTCCCATATTTAGACCTTGTACATCTTGACCGTAATGCACAATTTTTACATTCTATTCCTTGATAAACATTGGTTAAGTGCCCTTGCTTTAACTTATTCTTTTGCTTCAAAACTAAACGCTTCCCTTCAGAACATCTATACTCATCTTTGTCGCTATCGTAGGTAAACTCTACCTCTTCTTTATTACGAGAACTTACTGCTGTAGGAATATAATAAGTCGTTGTTGAGCCTCTCTCTAATTCCTTAATCCGCCAGCTCTCCTGATATATCGGGAATATATCGGGGATAAATCGGGTCTGGCGGACTTATCAACTAAATGTTTATTAACCGAATCCAATTCAATGTTGTCCGTCTCATCTAATATATCTTCTTCTATATCATTACGAGCTAATAAATTAAAATATTTCTGTAACTGCTTTCCTAAATTTGATAAACGCCGTTCTATCTTGTCCATTGTAAGCATATATCAGTTAGCATTCACTTTGACTTTGGTGCCGTCTACAGCTAATGTCTTGCCTTTTATATATCCCAATTCCTTTAAAAATTTACGAAACTCTATCGTTAGAGTTTTAATCTGATCCGCATTATCTCTACGATAATTAGCGATGGTCTTATGTTCTGGTTGTAAATCACTTAATAATCACTTCACCTCTATATTTCGCTATGTCTCTACCTCCAACTTCCGACTTGAACTTATGGCTGTTCCGTCTGGGCGCCGAGACTGATGAGATATCCATAAATAAATAATTTTAACATAGTCTCTGGGCTATAAGCCCGATGTCCTACATCTTGCTGACCTTTATATCTGAATTTCTATGGATTATTCTTGACAATATTACTAACTATTGCATCTAATATCCTAACAGGATGTTCACTTGAAACAAAATCATCAAGTGAACGAAAAAATAATCTCTGATTCCTATCATGTGGTTTTATATAATGCATAATATTTAGCTCCTATCAGGCTCGGGCGCCCAGACCAGTTATTACTTAATCTGTCTATTAGTAATATTCATTGAAGATAGTTATAAAATAATTTGTATCTAATTCATTCGTCGTTTTTACAAAGGCTGTTAAGTTGTGGGTTTCTTTCCGATATTTTCTTAGTTTATTAAAATAAAACAATTTGTCTGTCCCGATATATCGGGACTGGGGGTATGCATGTTTTACAATCCAAAACTTGACAATAAACAAAAACATTTAATTAATAATACAATATAAATGTTAATATAAAGCCATCATAGCTCAGTGGTAGAGCAACTGATTCGTAATCAGTAGGTCGTGGGTTCAAACCCCGCTGGTGGCTCCATCTTAAAATTCGGATTTCGGAATTCGGTGTTCAAAGTATGAATCCTTATAAGAAAAAACTTAACTCAATACGAATAAAATACTTTTTGACAAAAGTAGTAGAGAATCTCTCTCTTCTTTTATCAATAATTGTCATTCTATTTATTTCATCAAGTTTTCTTATAAACCTACTCCAAAATAATTATGCTACCCTAAAAATAATTGTAATAACATTCAAATCACTTTCTTTACTGGTAATCTTATTTTGCATTATTAATACTATTCGTAATTATCATTCTTTAGAATATATAGCCCAAAGAATATCAAATATTTACCCTGAACACAATGAGGTAATTTTCTCAAGTTTGGAATTAGAAAAAGTAAAGACTGATTCACATTATTCCGATGAAATCATCAATGCTAATATTAATTTAGCGAATAAAATTGCAAATGAAATTGATTTTAAAAAGGTATTTCAAACTGAAAAACCTTTTCAATTGATTAAGATTTTTTTATCTGTTTCTGTAATATTTCTAATCTCTTTCTTTATAAATAAAGATGCTTTTTATACTTCTTACTCTGCAATAACTAATATGGAAGAATTTGCTCCAAAATATGACTCAAAAATTTATGTAAAACCAGGTAATGTAATCTTACTAAAAGGCAGTAATCAAAAAATTCAAATTGAGAATTATTATCCTGAACTAAATTACATTCTAAATTATGAACAAAATCTCAGATGGAAATCCATTGATTTACAGAAAAATTTCTACATATTTTATAATATTGATGATAGCATAAGGTATTATATTCAAAACGATTTCGCAAAATCTGATTCTTTCATAATAAATGTATTAGAAAAGCCAACAATAAAAAAATTAACGGTTGATTACGCATTTCCTGCGTATTCAAAACTTTCTAATAAAGTTGAGAACGAGTCTTCTGGAAATATAATTGCATTAAAAGGGACTAAAATCAAATTTAATCTTTTAGTGAATAACAATCTTCTTGACTATCGTATTGTATTTTCTGATGGTCAAACAATAAAATTAAAAAAGATTGATGATTTTCAATACTCAGCCATATTTACTATCAGTAAAAGTTTATCATACCACTTCTATTTAGAAGATATTTTACACAACAAAAATCAACAAATTGAGCATACAATTTATGCAGAAGAGGATTTTCCTCCAAAAGTTGAAATACTTTCCCCGGCTGAAGATAAGATTTTAGCTCAGAATCTAAAAGAAGATATTGAATTTATCTCATCTGACGATTTTGGCATAAATGAATTACAAATTGTTTTCAAAAAAAATAATGAAGAATATACTTTTAGGCCGATTAGAAAAGATATTGATGATACTAATATGAAAGGCACTTACACTTTTGATGTAAGTGACCAAAATCTTTTGCCTGGCGATGTAATATGCTATTATTTAATCGTATATGATAATTGCACAATTCCAGAAAGACAAAGTGCTAAATCAAAAATTTACTTGCTAAAATTTCCATCTATAGAGGAACTTTACGAAGAAATTCAGAAAGAGCAAGAAGATAAATATGATAATTTATCAGAAAATCTTGAACAAGCACAAAAAACAAAAGAGAAGTTTGACAAATTAAGACGCAAATTTCTTAAAACCGAGGAGTTCAATTGGGAAGAAAAAGAGGACTTAAAATCTATACTAAAAAAACAGAAAGAATTTACTAAAAAGGCAGAGCAAACCGCTGAAGATTATAAAAAGTTTATTGAACAAATTGAAAAGAATAAAGCAGTATCCGAAAAGACACTTGAAAAAATGAAGCAAATTCAAGAAATAATGCAAGAGATAGCTACACCTGAACTTGAACAAGCAATGCAGAAAATTCAAGAATCTATGAAAAAAATTACTCCAGAACAGATGAAAAAAGCATTAAATAATTTTAAGTTTTCTCAAGAAGAATTCTTAAAAAAGTTAGAAGAAACTCTGAATCTTTTGAAGAGCATAAAATTAGAACAAGATATGCAAAAATGCTTACAGCAAGCAGAAGAGTTGGAAAAATTGCAGAAGGAGTTAAACAAGAAGACAGATGAAAAAGTAGAGGAGAATAAGAATTTAAGCGATTTGGCTGATGAACAAAAAGATATTTCCGAAAAATATAATAATCTAAAAGAAAATCTGGAAGATTTAAGCAAAGAACTCGCAGAGAAAGGTGAGAACCAAGCCGCACAGGAATTGCAAAAGGCTCTTGAGCAGATGAAAAAAGACAAACTGTCAGAAAATCTTAAAAACGCCACACAACAAATGCAAAATAATAGCCCTATGGGTCTATGCTCAAATCAAAACCGTATACAACAAAGTTTTTCTCAATTAAAACAATCAATCCAAATGGCACAATGTATGATGCAATCAGCTATGCAAGAAAAATTCCAATCGTTAATTGAAAAGGCTCTTTTTGAACTAATTTACTTCTCTGAAAAGCAAGAGAAAATCCTTGATAATAAATATACTGCTTACGATATCTTAGATACTGAAGTTGCAATGTATGAAGGAATAAAAAATTCAATTAATCAGCTTTACAGTATGCCACTGATAATGCTTACTATAAGTCCAAAATTCCCTGCCCATACTGCTGAAACTTTTAATAGATTTGAACAAATGTTTGAACAAATAAAAGATAGGCGTAACAACTATAATGTTCAAAAGGATAAACAGGATATTTATGTTTCAATTAATAGAATGATAATTGATCTTTTGCAATCTAAGAATCAGATGCCGCAAGGTGGGGGAGGAGGCATGCAACAATTGCTTCAGCAACTCCAGCAGATGTCTGCAGGACAGAGTTCTATTAATCTGTTAACTCAAGCACTTTTTGAACAGATGTTGATTCAACAGGGTCAGAAATTGACTTCTGAGCAAAGAAATATGTTAAATAGAATTGCGGCAAACGAAAACCAGATCAAAGAAAACTTAGAAAGAATTCTGCGAGATTTTCCTGAAGCTGAAAAACTGTTAGGTAATCTTGAAAATGTTAAAGAGGAACTAAAAGAAGTTGTAAAAAAACTTAATAAGGGTATCATTGATAAAGAACTAATTGAACAACAGCAGAGAATTCTCTCCAGACTATTAGATGCTCAAAGGTCTATTCATCGCAGAGATTATAGCAAAAAGAGAGAATCTAAAACACCCGAAGAACAGGAGTATAAAACTCCTCCCGATATATCGGGACTCAAAATTGATACTGCACATCTCCAGGTTAAAGATATTTTAAAATTTATTAATGAAAACTATCCTGAAGAATATCACCATTTAATTAAAGAATATTTAGAAAGTATTCAAAATGAATAATAAGATTGCTTTTGTTTTGTTTCTACTCACTTTTGTTACTATTTTCTCACTATATTCTTATCAAGACAAGGACATAATTAGAATAAGGCTGAAACAAGCAGGAAATTTTGAGAAACAGAAAAAATTCCTTCTTGCAGAAACTATGTATAAAGAACTGCTCACACAATTTCCTCATAATAAGGAAGTTATACAAAAATTATCAAGTTTTTATTTAAGCCAAAAGGAATTTGAAAAACTTCAGGGACTTCTGAATAATGAAACAAATTATTTAAGCCCAGAATTTATATCTCTGACCAAAATAGAAATGTATATCAAAATGAATGAACTCTCTGAAGCAAAAAATGAAGTTGAGAGATTAATCGGTCAAAATAAAGAAAATTACATTCTTTATAATAAGATTGCATTAATTTATAGTAGAAATTCACATTTTAATGAAGCGCTTGAATTATATAAATCAGCTAGAAAGTTATCTAAAAATCCAAAATTATATGCCACTGAAATGGCAATGCTCTATCAATATCAAATGGATTTTCAGATGGCGATTGAAGAATACATCAATATGCTTGATAAAAGGTCATACAATTTTGTAAAATACAGACTGGAAAAATTAGGTATCTCTAATGCGGAAGTAATTAAAGCTCTTAATAAAAAGGTCAATAACTCAAAAAACAATTTAGTAAAATCTCTTTTAGCTGAATTTTTACTCAGAAATAAAGACTATGAACAAGCCTTTGAAATTTTTAAGGACTTAGGGACTGATGACTTATTGCGGTTTGCTGAATATTGTGAAAAACATGGATTATTTACACTTTCTATAAGAATTTATAAAACAATTCTAACCAATACTTCAAATATAAGGCTGCAACTCTCTATCTATGACAGAATAGGGGACTTGTATAGTAAAATTCATGAATACGACTCTGCTTATAACGCTTATACGCAAATTACTAAAATGTACAAAAACATCAAAGGCAATATTTCACAAGATATATTGCTGAATGCTTTTACTAACTTAGCAAAATTAGAGTTTTCCGAAAATAATGATACAGAAAAAGCACAAAAATATATTTTACAGGCAAAGAAAATTGCAATTAAGTCCGAAGACAGATTAAATCTATCTATCTTGCTTGCTGATTGCTATTTATGTAATAATTATTACGCAAAAGCTATTGAAATATACAATAATATTTTAAATAATCAAAATTATTATTATTCAATTATTTCATTAGCAAAGTATAAATTGTTTCTTGTCTACATATATGCCAGAGAATATAGTAAGTCAGATTCAGTATTACAAGATTATGTTTTACACAATGAAGAGGGTACTTATTTAAATGATATGGTTTCTTTAAATAAACTAATCCAATTAGCAAAAGATAAGTTTTCTTATAGTGATTCACTTAAATTAGAAGATGATATATCTTGTTTTATCAAATCTTTAGAGACATCAAATATTCGTAAAAGTAAATATTATTATGAAAGATTGACAGCATCATATAACGATACAATATTGATTAATTACATAAAAACAAAGATGGCAGATTTCTATTTTTCAAAACTTCAATTTGAAAATTCTTTAAACATTTTTCTTGAGTTATCTGACAACAATGGAATCTATAATGATTATATTGAAAAACTGATAGGTGATTGTTATTTGAATTTACAAGATTATGTATTAGCAATTGAGAGTTACAAGAAATACTTAATTGATTTTCCAAATGGTGCGTTTGCTCCAGAGGTTCGGAAACTCTTAAAAGAGATAGAATCTTAATGTCTGATAATGTATATTATGTAAACTTATGGATATTTTAGTAATTATTAAATATAAAGAAAGATAGAAGCCCTCCCCTATAATATAAATTTTCTTGACAATCCCGATATATCGGGATTAACTGACAATTTTAATAAAGAAAACTTTTTTAAAAGGATTTGTTATGAAAAGTATGACTGGTTTTGGTAGTGAAGAACTAAACAAAAATGGCTTGAATTTGAAAATCACTGCAAGGTCGCTAAATGATAAATATCTAAATATAAGGTGTAAAACACCACCAGATTTTCCTGAATATGTATCTTACAAGATTGACAAGATGATTCCAAAACTCCTTAGTAGAGGAACAATTTATATTACATTATTTATGATTAATAAAAAGGAAAAACTTCCGGAAGTGTTACTAAAAGAGGATTTACTAAAACAGTATTTTGATTTTATTAATGAGGTCTCAAAAAAATATGCGATAAAAACAAATATTACAATCTCAGATATCTTTAATTTTGAGAAATTATACCAATCCCCTATAGAAGAATATGATTCAGAAGAGTTTTTGGAATTAGTCCTTGAATTAGTCAAAAAAGCTGTTAATAAGCTTATAGAAGTTAGACAAAAAGAGGGCGAGGACCTGGAAGAATTTTTCATAAAATCAATTAATCAAATTGAAGTATCCTTATCAGCAATTGAGTTATCATTTCCAGATTATTTGCAAGAACTAAAGATGAAAACAAAAAGCAATATTGAAGAAATTCTAAAAAACTATCTAAAAAAGATTGATGAGGAAAGAATTATTTCTGAAATTAAATATCTTTGCGAAAAATTAGATATAACTGAAGAAATTGTACGATTTAGAAGTCATCTAAATAAATTTCGTGAATTAATTTCTATAAAGGATAAGCCTATCGGATTTTCATTGATTTTTGTAATACAAGAGATGCAAAGAGAGATTTCAACAATTTCGGCAAAGTATAACAACATTTCCGTCTTTCCAGAGATTTTGAAGATAAAAGAAGAAATTGAAAAATGTAAGGAACAAGCATTAAATGTTGAGTAGTCCAAAGGTTCCACCTCCACATCCGCTGGGGTTGGTGAAAAAGCCAATATTTTCATGGGTTTCATTCCCTCTCATTGAATTTCCGATACATTCCATATTTGTTTCTGCATTCTTTATACTTGCAGCCATCTTTGTTTTTACAATTACACATAATCTCTTCTGGGTGCTATTATCACTATTTTTTCTTTTCTCTTCCCTGTTTTCCTATTTTGTGCCTACATACTACAAATTTTATGAAGACTATGTATTCATAAAAGTTCTTGTTTTTAAACGTGAGCGTAAATACTCAGAATTCAAATGTTTTTATGCTGACAAAAAGGGTGTAATGCTTAGTACTTTTGGTAAACCACGAGGACTTGATAGATTCAGAGGTCAGTCTATTAGATTTACAAAAAAGCAAAAAGAAAGAGAAGAGGTGCTGAACTTCCTTGATGAAAAGATAGGAAACCGTTACTAATGACTAACAAAGACAAGCCTGAAGTGATTCTTAATTTCCTTCATAAAAATGCAAACAAAGAATTCACAATTAGAAAATTGGCGAGAATATTCAGAATTAAAAAGCGAAATTATTCAAACTTTAAAAAGAGCATACTTCAACTAACAAAGAATGCTAAAATTTATAGAAAAGGCAAAAAGTATTACTCTACACCTATTTACAATACAATTGAAGGCATTTTTGATGCATCAGCTCTTGCAAAAAACTATCCTTTTGCTTTTGTAAGAACTGATAAAGAAGACATTAAAATATACCTTGAGGATTGTCTAAATGCCTATCACAATGATATTGTTGAATTGGTTGTTACAAAGCGCAATCATCGTGGAGCAACTGGAAAAATCCTGAAGATTATAAAGAGAAAAAATGAAACGATAGTTGGAAATTCATATAAATTAAATGATAAGTTATTTGTAATTCCTGATAATCAAAAAATAGATAACCATATTAGATTAATTGAATTATCAACAAGTCAAAATGAATTTTTAGAAAAAAAGGTTATCGTTCATATAACAGATTGGGGAAATAGAAAAAAAGATACATATCCAAAAGGTAAAATAACTGAAATATTAGGAAATGCAAACGACCCAAATATTGATTTTCTGTCAGTATTAAAGCAATACAATCTTCCAGAAGAGTTCAAGCAAGATATTACTGATGAATCACTGAAGTTGCAGGAACTTATTGACAAAGTGGAAATTAGAAGAAGAAAAAACTTTGTAGATATAACAACATTTACAATTGACCCTATAACAGCAAAAGATTTTGATGATGCAATTTCCTTAGAAGAAATAGAAACTGGATATAAACTTTATGTTCACATTGCTGATGTTTCTCATTATGTTAAAGTTGACTCCCCTATCTTTAAAGAAGCATTTAAAAGAGGCACAAGTGTTTACTTACTTCAAAAAGTGATACCAATGCTCCCATCAAATCTGAGCAATAATATCTGCAGTTTGCAACCTGGCAAGGATAGACTCGCTATTTCTGTAATAATAGAATATGATAAAAACTTTAACCAAATTAAAGGGGAAATTTATCCTTCTATAATTCGTAGTGATGCCCGACTTAATTATCAGCAAGTAGATAAATTTTTTGAAGACAGTGATTTTTCGCCACTAAGACACAAAGACACAAAAGAAAATCACTACAATGATAAAATTCAAGATGAACCTTCGTGTCCTGGTGCCTTTGTGGTTAATAACGAAATTGCGCCAGAAATCAAAGAAGTCTTACTAAAAATGCGACCTCTGGCAAAGCATTTGACAGAATTGAGAGACGCAAGAGGAGGACTGGATTTTGACCTGCCGGATGCTGAATTTGAATTTGATGAAAATGGAAGTCCGATAAACATTTTACGAACCAGGGAGACAGAGAGCCATCTTCTTATTGAAGAATTTATGCTTGTAGCAAATCAATATGTTGCGGAATTAATTGCAAAAAAGTGTAACTCCGCAATATTTCGCATTCATGAGAAACCTGACCCTGACAAAATGGGCGAGTTCGCTTTGATAGTAAAATCGTACAACTATAGCTTAAATTTTACTCAAAAAAATCAAAATTTAGCACTGAAACAGTTTTTGAATTCTATCAAAAATGAAAATCATCATAGAGTCTTTGACAATTTGCTTTTACGAAGCCTTATGAAGGCAAAATATTCTTATAGAAATTTAGGCCACTTTGGATTAGCATTAAAATCATATACTCATTTTACCTCTCCTATAAGGCGTTTCCCGGACTTAGTTGTACATCACCTTCTTAAACAGTATGTATTTAGACGGTCAACAGTAAAATTTTCATTGCAAGAAATCAAAACTTTTGCACAAAAATCGTCAGAAATGGAACTCGTAGCAATGAATGCGGAAAGAACTTTAGGAAAATTGAAGAAAAATCGGTTTATGAAAGATAATATTGGAAAAGATTTTAAAGCTTTAATTGTAAATTTCAATAATAAAAATATCTTTATTGAATTGGATAAATACCCAACTGAAGGCTTTATTCCCCTATCTTCTATCACTGATGATTATTACCAGTTTAATAGCAATACATATTGCATAATCGGAAAAAGAAAGAAACGCAGGTTCTTTTTATGCCAACAAATCCAAGTAAAAGTCAAAAAAGTAGAACACGAAATTGAATTTAAACTTATTAAATAGACATTTAGAAAGAATCAAGTAATGGAAAACGAAATCAAAGGACAAGAAATTGTCAGTTTGTGTAAGTTCCACACCAGTCTGCAGTTAGACGCTATTTCTGAAGTATTGGAAGAAAATAATATTCCTTTTAGTTTTAAAAGAAAAGGGCTTTTTATAAATAGAAGTTTTGAATTCAGCGATTCAAAATCATATATAGAAGTTTATGTTTATAAAAAAGATAAAGAAAAAGCTTATGAACTAATAGAGCCAATTCTAAAAACCCTTTCGTCTTCAGAGTAAATTAAATCAAATCTTAACATAAAAAATTTAGTAATAAACTAATCCACTATTGTAATTGTTTCCAATCCTTTTCTTTTACATTGTTTGTTTATAATTTTATAAGTATTTTGAAAAGCTTTTCTGTATTCTTCCAATTTCTCAAAAGTGTGATGGTCTCCTCTTTTTGTAAACTCCTGTTCTAATACTTTAATTTGTGACTTATAAAATAATGCTCTCCAGATAAGTTTTTCAATATCTTTTGGGAAGGCTCCTATTTTATCCGGGTCAAATTCACTGATTTCAATTCTCATATAATCTTCAATATTTATCTTTTCAGTCTCGGATAGGCCGAGCCTAGACGGAAAATAGGTCAATAGCTTTTTTCAACTCTGCAATATATGTAAAAGCAGGACCGCCACCCATAAGAATTGCAACTGTTGAAGCTTCCAATATCTCCTCTGTTTTTGCACCTGCTTTATATGCCTTTTCAACATGTAAACCAATACAATATCTACATCTTGCGGTTATGGCAGTTCCTATTGCTATCAATTCTTTAGTTTTTACATCAAGTACACCCGGGGATAGGACAGAGTTAATGAATTCTTTAAATTTCATCACCTCATTCTTATTATACTTTGATAATTCTTTAATGCCTTCATTAAAGTCACGCAGAGCATCCTTCATTATTTTCCTCCATTTATCATTTATTTTATTTGATCAACAAATCATAATTTACAATTTTATTTCATGAAATCAGAATTTGTGTCAAATTTTAATTATTCTATTATGAAGAATATCAATTCTTAATTTTTTAGCATATAATCTTGTGCATATTTTACATAATGTTCTGCTGATTCAAGAATTTCCTGATAGTGTTTATCGGGCACATCTCTTTTGACTTTTGCTGGCATTCCAATTATCAATGAGCGAGAAGGAGCTTTGAAATTCGCCAGAACAACAGCACCAGCGCCTACAATAGACCCCTCCCCTATCACTGCACCATCCCAGATAATACTGCCAGTTCCAATCAAGCAGTTATCTTCAATTGTGCATCCGTGAAGAATTACTCCATGACCGATTGTAACTCCAGAACCGATATTCAGCGGAGCAGTCTCATTTGTTACATGAAGCACACAATTATCTTGCACATTTGTTTTTTCACCAATTTTGATGTAATTGACATCACCTCGCACAACAGCATTAAACCAGATACTACTATAGTTTCCGATTTCCACATCCCCTATTATTTTTGCACCTTCTGCAATGAAAACATCTTTGCCGATTTTGGGTTTCAAGTTTAGATAATTTAAAATCATCTTTACCTCATTATAGGATTTAATGTATTAAACCCCTATAATATTTTTCTCTATTTTTGGATAAATTTCATCAATCGTTTTCTGAATTTCTATCGTCTTTTTAAGAGATGTAACAATCTTGCAATAATGCTTTATATCATCAAGCGATAATATTCTGCCTTTTTTATCTTTCAGCCATTTATGACAAACCTGATAACCACCTATCTGATATTCCCAGACTTCATTTGAAATGCCATCAAAATATTGGGTTTGATTGATATATACACGATTTTCATTCTCATCATATCTCAATTTTTCAATCCGGTTATCACCTTTTATATGGAACTTTGCAACAGGCGTATCAAGTTCATTTGATTTAAGTAAATGTAGTTGGGCAAGTCTTTTTCCATATTCTGCTATTTTTATAAAAAGTTTATACTCCTTTGTAAAAGGAATTCTTGGGAAATCTATCTTTAGAAACTCAGCGTATTTTGAACGGTAAATATTAGAATAAAGCATCCCGTAAATATAATAAAAGATTTCTTCAGGAGATGGCTGTCTTTTGTAGTGTGCAGATATTTGTTTAATTAGACCTGGAGATAGATTCGGTTCTTTTGTTTTATAATCCTCTTGTGAATCAAAAACCATCATTGGTGTAATGTATTTCTTTTTCTCTTTAGGTTTGCTACTTTTATAGAGGTAAAGTGGAAAAAGATAATTTATATCAAGAGAAGTAATAGATGTTGCACCAGCTATAATCTTATCTGTTACAAAAGCATATTTCCAACTTTCCGAACTTCTTGAACGACGAATAGTTATCAACCCCAGATTTTCTTGCATCATATGACGCATAACTTCTCTACGGGGGCGTTCAATCATTTCATCATGATAGAATATCCATCTGACATCAAAAGGTCTATACAGAATTTTAGTGGTTTTCTCTTTCCATTTTTCATCTTCTTGTATATTTTCTCGGGCAGTATTTAATTTCCAGTTTGGTTTATCTTTTAGTTTAAATGTTTGCTTTATAATTTCATCAGGAAGATTTTTATTGCGAATCATTCTAATTCTTCTCATTAGTGCTTGTTTATCAAAATCTATTACAAAATTGTCTCGTGATGTTACAATTCCCACACTACTTACAGGAAATATTTCTGTTATTTTCGGATATTTATTGTAATTTTCCAAAAGCCTTTCATCTCTTGGGATAAAAAGATAAAATTCAGATTTGGGTGATAACTTTTGCCATTTTGTTGTTTTTATATCATTGTTTAAGAGCCAATCATCACACTTGTATTTTCGCATACCCCATACCTCGGCGTAATAGACATTGCACTTATGCTTCTTTGGCTTTTCTTCGGGCAGCTTTTCTACAAATAATTCTTTTTGAGGCAAAGGATGAAACATAGGATGTAATGGTTCGTTTTTCTTTTCCTGTCTTTTTACAAAGAGAGCAATAGCTACACCCTGCCTGATGTCAAACACATTTTCATCTTTAGAACCGTCAGGACATTTTTCCTTTTTCAAACTATTACCGTGTAAATTCAAGAGATAAATCTCATCAAAACTTTTCATCAGAGACTGCCTCATACCACGGAATGTAGGATTATCAAGATAACTGTGATTTGTTATGAACCCTAAAACGCCTTCGCCTGTCTGGTCTATTTTCCATTGAGCGAAGCGGATAAACTTTACATAATCATCTTGAAGCCATTTCGGATTTCTTTCGCCAAGTGGCTTACTATCAACAAACTTGTAATTCTCAATAAGGTTGCCTATCCAGGTTTTTACTTTCTTTCTTTTTTCTTTTCCATTCTTTGCCCTGATTGTGATATATTTTTCGCTTGCATTTGCAGAATGTCCTGCATAAGGTGGGTTGCCTAAAATCACAAGAATAGGCACTTCCTTTTTTACCTTGCCTGCAAGATGAGATTCTTCAGAGAGTGAAGACATCCCTGGCAAGTCAGTTTGCGCAAGCTCTTCCATTTCCAATGTATTTGTAAGATAAAGTTTGAACCTATCATCCTTTTGGAGTTTATACTCGAGTTCTTCCAGAAGAAAAGACATCTTCAGATGACCAACAGCATACGGAGCCATCATCAGTTCAAAAGCATAGAAATTTTTAAGGATATGTTCTTTGATAAAGTTTTCTTTTCCACCCTCGCCATATTTTGCAATAAATTCCTCAACTGCTACTTTTGTTGCTTCTGCTAAAAAGGTGAGTGTCCCAGCAGCTGGGTCTAAAACCGTAACTGATTCACTTGCCAACCCTTCAGGTCTATTAAAATGCTCTTTCAAAATCTGATGCAGAGAACGAACTATATAGGATACAACCGGCTCAGGGGTGTAATACACGCCTCTCTTTTCTCTTGTTCTTGGGTCATATTCAGCCAGAAATGTTTCATAAAAATGCACGATTGGGTCTTTCCCTTTGGCTTCATGGAAATATTGATGAAGAATCTTTTTAACATCAGTAACAGCGAGGACTTCTGAGATGTCATCTATAATACATTCCATCTGAGGAGGCAGGTCTCCAAGGGAAATGAATTTGAAAACATCCTTTAATATTCCAATCGTGTGTGGTATTTTATCATAAGCAAGTTTTCTATTGAAAGTATTTTCAGAACGGGTTCTGGCGGCAAAAAGACCATAAGTTATTGTTTGTGAATACAAATCTGCAAAATCTTTTTTTGATAGACCGCTGATTAGATACTTTTGAAATGCTTCATAAAAGCCGATTATAAAGCCTTTACCTTTTTCTTTCAGTTCCTCATCAATAACCTCATCTTTAAGGAAGCGTGTTCGCTTTGCTAACTCCAATGCTAAATTTATGGCATCTTTAACCTTTGGCAGAGAGAAGGAGAAGAATTTTTCAAGAAGCCCAAAAAAGTCTTTCTCATTTTTAATTTCCAAAAAAGTCTCAGGCACATACCCACTAATAAATGGTCTGGCAATCTGAACCCTATCTATCAAAGAGCCATTCCGATAAAGTCTGAACTCAAAAAAGTTAGTCAATATCAAGTTAGGAAAGGTATGACGATAGCGTTTCAATTGTTCTGAAACTTCTACAAAATCCAGGTTTTCAATTGTTGGTGCTTTTGCCTCAATATACCCAACAATATGTAAATTACCATCCCAGATTCTAAAATCTGGATTGCCTGCTTCGGTTTTCTTTGGTAAAGTTGTTATATGAATTTCTTTTTTGTTAGTAGTTCCTGCATATTCATTTAACATCTCTGCGAGCACAGAGTAATAACTTTCTTCCCTTGCATCGCCTTGACTTGCGACGGCAAAAATTTTCTTCAGATATGGTTTTAGCATTCTATTCTATTCCTTTAATTTATTTCTCCTCACCATTCCTAAAATATACCTGCCATCTCTTGCTAAGACCTCATAGTTTCTATCATAGGGAACTGAAAGTAATGACTTAAGTTTCATGTTTTTATTCTGCCAGGAGTATTTTACTTCACCGATAAAAATCGTGTGGTCACCACTTCTTATTTGTGATACGGTTTTACATTCAAAATTTGCAACTGCATCAAGCAAAATAGGAATATCAGAGAGTTTCCCTCTCCTAACTTTAATATTAAATTCCTTAATCTTGTCAATATCTCTACCAGATGTAGTGCCGCAGGCAAGGGTCTGTTCCGCCATTTTGGTTGAAGGAATTGCCAACACGAATTTTCTGTTTTCAGATAGAAGTCTGTAAGAATATCTTGTATGTCCTATAGAAATCGCAAACATAGGTGGTTCAAATGAGGTATGCATAAACCACTGCAAAGTAATAATATCAGGTCCACTATCCTCTGATTTTGAAACGACTAATGCCAAACGGGCTGGCTTATTCATTCTTTTTATAGCATCTACTCTACTACATTCTATCATAATAATCCCTTTCTCCGTCTGATAAAAAGTTCTAAGGAAATTAATAAAATTGCAAGAACAGGAATATACCATTTTTTCCATAACTCAATTTCTGTGGTTAATACAATCTGCTTTGGCTCTCTTCTTATAGTTAACAAATTTTCAAAATCTTTTTCATTCTCAACAATTTTACCATCTGTTTGAGATGAAATGAATTTTAGGAACGAGGTATTAATTCCAGTAGAACTTTCTTCAAGGGGAAGAGATTCAATCAAGAATTCGCCTTTATCAACAAGCAAATTATTCCCTAATACACATTCTACTTTATAATGGTATTTTCCTTTTGTCAAGCCATCTAAAGTAGTCAAATACTTATTATCTTGTTCTGTTAAGTATTTTTCTATAATTTTATCGTCTTTTTTTACTTTTAGTAAAATATCCTGATTTGAAATCATATTCATTCTTTCATCAAAAATCAAAGCGGAAAAATCTACTGGTTCACCTTCCATATACTGAAGTTTATCTGTTGCACAAATAAAATGTTTCTTAATATCAGTATTGATAAGCCATTGGACAATTGAATTAAAGAACTCATCAAACCACTCACTTTGCGGGTCTTCCCACATTTTCCAAAGATAGAAACTATTTGCAGCAAGCATCAAAACATTTCCATCAAAATATGATGAAAATGCAATAACGGGATTTTGAGTTGGTAAATCTGCGATAGCGAGAACCTCGGCATTCTTCTGCGGAGAATAGAAATAGGCAGAAATTGGTGGAAGTTCTTCCAATATTTTTTTCATCTCTTTTCCGCTTTCTCTAATTGAAAATGTTTTATAATCATCAGCTAATGAGGTAAGTAATAAATTCACATTAACTTCTTTTATATACTTGTTCTGATGTAATGGTAATATATCATTTAATTCTTTATCAACTTTATCAATATACAGTATATTCCCACCCCGTTTGACAAAATTCTCTATTTCATTATATGTTTTATCTGTAAAACCAAACCTATTTCTATTATGCATTATTAAGAGGTCAGATTGAACCAGAAAATCCGTCACAGAAACTTTATCATTCTTTAAATAATAGCCATCTTTTCGTTTCTCAATAAGATTAAGTTTCATCTTTTCATTTTTTGCCAAAGCTTTATGAATAAATGCGATATCCCAATTTAATTGTGAAGTAATCATAAGTATTTGAGCACGATCTTTCACAACATTTAGTAAGAATTCTCTTTGATTATTAATAAGATTTGATTCATTTTCTTCTTTCAATTCCACTGAAATTCTCATCTTTTTAAATCCGATATTCGTTGGTATGTATGAAATCAGAAATTCATTTGATTTTTCTATATTTAAAAAATCCTTGCTGGAAACCAATTTATCCTCATCCCGCAATTTCACAATAATATCTTTGCCATACAGATTACCTTCTACTACAATCTTTATCTCAGTTTCTGTATTAAGATAGACAGGATTATTTGTAATAACATCTTTTATCGCTATATCTAAATACTTTGGATTTTCCCCAAGAATAGCTGCTGAAACTGGTATATTAATCTCTTTCAATATAGGAAAATTATTGTTGTTATGATTTAGTCCGTCTGAAACAAGAATTATATCAGAAAGGTTCTGGTCTTTTTCTTTTTTTTGAATTTCATTTAATGAAAGAAAAATATCTGTTTTTAGAGTATCGCTTTGTAGTCCATTACTAAAATTATAAGTTTTATAATTAATATTTTTTTTATTAAGAAAGTCTTCTAATTTTGAAACAAATTCTTTTGAAATCGTCTTTTTTGTCGTCTCGTTTGCAAAGATTTGATTCATGCTTGCACTCATATCAAGTGCAATTGCTGAAAAAGGTTGTTGTTGTTTTTTCTTATGAAAATGTAAGATTGGGGTTATCAAAAGTATCAGCACAACAAAGAAGAACAAAAAGCGAATTATACCAAGTATCCACTTTAAAGAAGTTGAGATATGCGGATTTGTTTTATGATAGTAAAAAAAAACAAGTAATGCTGATATAATTGCTAGGACAAAAAAAATCATTGCTAAATTTTCTCAATAATTTTTAATCTTTTTACTAAATTCATTGCAGCATTTTGCTCAGCTGCTTTTTTAGTTTTCCCATTTCCTTTTGATTTATACTTATCAATCACTTTTACTTTAACATAAAAATTTTTTTTATGCTCCGGACCAGATGCTTTTATTATTTCGTATTCAGGATTTTCACCAAATTTAGCTTGAGACCACTCCTGTAAGTAACTTTTGAAGTTTTTTAAATCTTCGGCATTTACCGCATCTTCCCAATTGCTTAATATCGTATTTTCAATAATATATTTGGTTTCTACATAAGAGCTATCCAAAAATATTGCCGCAAATAGTGATTCCATAGCATCCGAGTTGATAGAAATATTTTTTCTTAATTTATTCTTCAACCCATTATCACCAATGAGAATATATTTACTAAGTCCAATCTCTTTGGATTTTTTGTATAGGAAATTTTTACTTATTATTTTTGAGCGTATTTTTGATAAATTGCCTTCATTTTCATCTGGAAATTTGTTATACAAAAATTCGGAAACAATTAATTCTAAAACAGAGTCACCTAAGAATTCCATTGTCTCAGATTTATTTCCCACTGGAGATTTATTGGTTTTTATTTCCTTCTTAAAGGACTTATGTGTTAATGCATCTTCTAATAGTTTTTTATTCTTAAATGAGTAGTTTATTTTCTTTTCTAAATCATTAAGAGACTTTCTCCAATTATTTATTTTTTTATCGTAGTTTGAAATAACTTTTCCAACAATGGCACTCTTGCTTTGATTCATATTTTCCAATTTATTTTACTGTAAAGGTTCGTCAACTAATAAAGAGTATAATAGTATTTTTAATTCTGAACCAATTTTATTGAGATTTGTTAAAATTTTAAGAATATCTTTTTAATAATTTTTTAATATTTAAAATAATCTGTGCTTATCGGTGAAAATCTGCTTGCCTTGCCGTAGTTTGACGAAGGCAGGTGGCTAAATATTATCTCAATCTTTTGAAAATAAGGACAGCATTATGGCCACCGAAACCGAAAGAGTTAGTCATTCCATACTCAATTTGCAAATCAATAGTTTTTTTAGGATTATAATCCAAATCACATTCAGGGTCGGGTGTAATAAGATTAATTGTCGGATGGATCTTCTGCTCTTGAATTGATTTAATTAGAATCATTGCTTCTATTGCACCTGCACCACCAAGTGTATGTCCTATCATAGATTTTGAAGAATTAATTTTTAATTTATAGGCATGTTCGCCAAAAACTGTTTTTATTGCTGCGGTTTCACATTTATCATTGAGCGGGGTTGATGTGCCATGAGCATTTATATACTGAATATCTTGAGGTTGAATATTCGCATCTTGAAGGGCATTTCTCATTGCTTGTGCCCCACCTGCCCCATTTGGTGCAGGCATTGTTATATGAAACGCATCACTGGTAGCACCGTATCCCACCATCTCAGCATATATCTTTGCTCCTCGTTTCTTAGCATGGTCATATTCTTCTAAAATAATTGTCCCAGCCCCTTCTGAGAGCACAAATCCATCCCTTTCCAAATCAAATGGTCTGCTCGCTGTTTCGGGTGAATTATTTCGGACAGAAAGGGCTCTCATAGCAGAAAATCCGGCGAGTGTAAATGGAGTTACTGCTGCCTCAGCGCCACAAGCAATTACCACATCCGCTGCTCCAAACTTTATAGCTCTATAAGCCTCTCCTATTGCATTAGCACTTGAAGCACAAGCAGATGTAATATTGAAATTAATCCCTTTTGCATTAAAATGAATAGCAATTCTCCCAGCAGCTATATTTGATATCATCATAGGTATAAAAAATGGACTGATTTTACGCGGTCCTCTTTTAAGAAAGACTGCTGTCTGGTGTTCAAAAGTTTGCATTCCTCCAATTCCTGTTCCAGTTATCACGCCTAATTTCCTATGTTGAATAGAGCCTAAATTTGCATCTTCCATTGCCTGAATAGCAGATACCAATGCATAATGGCAGTATTGATCCATTTTGCGTGCTTCTTTTTTATCTAAATACTTAAATACATCAAAATTTTTTACCTTGCCAGCTATTTTTGAGGCAATCTCAGTATCAAGTCCTTCCACACGAGAAATACCTGATTTTCCCTGGCATAAATTTTTCCAGGTCTCTTCTACACTATTTCCTAATGGATTTATTGTTCCTAATCCTGTTACAACAACTTTTTTTGGTTTCATTATTTTTCCTTTCAAAAATCCGAAGGATCTCCACCAGAGGCGGATATGCCTCAGGCATGATGCCTCCGGCATGAGAGGGAAAACCCACATCCCTGTCTATGTCATTCGTAAGTTTTGGGGTCTAAATGAGGACAAAATGGACAGTAGACAGGTCTGTGGGGGGTTATTATTTTAGTTTTTCTTCAAGATATTCAATTGCCTTGCCAACTGTAGTCAATTTTTCCGCATCCTCATCAGGAATTTCTATATCGAACTCTTCCTCAAACTGCATAATCAATTCTACTGTATCCAGAGAATCTGCGCCAAGGTCTTCAATGAAAGCAGCTTCATCTGTGACCTCATCTTCTGTCACGCCTAATTGCCCAATTATGATTTCCCTTACTTTCTCTTTGATGCTTTCGTCCATTCTTTCTCCTTTATAGTATCCGATTATATCGGAAATTACTAACTTCTTTTAATTTTAAATCATCCCACCATCAATTACAATAACTTGTCCAGTTATATAGTTTGAATCTTCACAACATAAAAACAGTGCAAGATTCGCTACATCTTTTTTGGTACCAAATCTTTTTAAAGGGATATTTTTAAGATAATTTTCTTGAATATTTTCTGGGAGTTTATCTGTCATTTCAGTTTTTATAAAACCCGGAGCAATAGCATTAACATTGATATTTCTTGGAGCCAGTTCCTTCGCAGTAGATTTGGTAAAGGCAATGATTCCACCTTTAGAAGCTGCATAATTAGCCTGCCCAGCATTTCCTATTAAACCTATTACTGATGCAATATTTAGAATCTTTCCTTTTCTTTGACGCATCATAACTTTTGATACCTTTTGTGTGCATAGGAATGTGCCTGTCAAGTTTACTCTAATTACCGCTTCCCAATCTGCAAGACTCATCCGCATAAGTAATTTGTCTCTTGTTATGCCAGCATTGTTAACCAGAATGTCAATAGACTGAAATTGCTTTTTTATTTGTTCTACAAGACTTTCTACTTCATCTTCTTCTGTAATATCACATTTTATTCCTATTACATTTGGATTTGATACTTTTAATTGCGAGACAGTTTTATCAATTTCCTCTTGAAGAATATCCACTATAACTATATTTGCGCCGTTTTCTGAAAATTTTTCAGCAATACTTTTCCCGATTCCTCTTGCGCTGCCGGTGATGATAGCGGTTTTTTCGGATAATTTTTTCATTGGAACTCCTTACAGCTTAAGGTTCGTTGCACATAAAAATTGGATAATATAAATTAGATATGACTTCTTAATCCAACTTGACTATGATAATAATAATAAATGATTCTCACTATAGTCTTAGGGGTTCTTTCAATTCATCAATACATACAGCCTTATAATTTATTTGAAATAATGCCTTACAAACCAAGCATTGACATTTTAAGCTTATCCATTCATCATCATATAGTTCTCTATAAGAAAGATACCAATCAGAGTCACAAATAGGACATCTAACCCCCATAGTTTCTATAGTTTTTGCATTTATAGTTTCTCTTGTAGACACTTTAGTGCCTCCATTGATTTTTGTTGTTGACTCTCCCAAAATTGTTCTGAAAAAATTAATTTATATTGATTATCTCTTCTTTCCAGCCAATTTATTAGCGGTGAGGATAGTTCAATTAAAGACTCTTTCAATTCACCGTCAGTTATTTTAAAACCTCTCACTTTCAGATGGGCTTTAATATCAGCATAACCCAAAACCTCACCAACATTCGTAAAAATAGAAATAATAGCTTCTCTTATATTGAGTTTTTTTAACTTTTGTTTTAAGTAGACCTCCACATTTGTCTTTATATCTCCATGCTCTCTAAAGAAATATTGGAATTCTATTGGTGATAGTGGATAGTTAAAAGTAAATCGCATTAATGTAATAATTGTCTCACTATTTATGAAAAATCTTTTTTCGGTTTTTAGATCCTCAATCAATTGTGAAGTAGGATTATCGCATACAATTAGTCCAATGAGATTTGACAGCCCACCCTTATTTTCGTATCGTCTAATATGCCTGTTCAGTTCGTCAATAATATTAACCCCTACGTTTCCCTTTGTTGAACGACACTCAATACCAATGCAAAGGGGTGATATGCAAATTACATCAAGTTCTCCACTTTGACCGCTTGTTTCTTTATCTATCTCAAATCCCCAAAATTCAAATAGGCTTAAAATAAATTTCTCAAGTTTATTGCCTTCTCCAGAACTCAAAAGCTCTATCACCTGCACTTCATCAAATATGGTTTTTTCTTTGCGAATTATTCTTATTTGAGGAATCTCAATTTTCTTTTCGGCAGATATAGTTTCATATTCTGCGTCTTTCTGAATTTTCGCAATAACACTTGCTACTTTATCAGTCAATGAGCACTTATCAAATGCATTGATATATTTGTTTACCTCTATAATGCCTAACTCAGTAAACCTTATGCGAAAATCGGCTTTTCTTTTTGTCACCAAGACATTGAATTTTATATTTCTATCAGGATATACTTTTGTTTTCTGAGTTAGTTCTAAAAAATCTTTTCCATCAATTGTAAGAATTTGCGAGAGTGAGCCACATATAATAAATATGGTCAAATTTTCTTGCTTTGCTAATGATTCCTGAACTAATCTTTTGTTCACTTGTAAATAGTAATTTTCACTTTCCGCTTCTTTGCCAACTTTTTCTTTAAATGTAATATACAGCAAATTTCCATTAACCTTATATAAGGTTCTTTGCCTTCCTTTTAATTTCTCAACTTGGATATTATTTTCTTCAAATAATTTTATGAGCTTATCTTTTAGATTCATATTTTATACTCAATAAGTGAAGCTTCGTGCGTTGTAGTTCCACAGCCATTATATGGGTCAAGGATTAAATCCCCTTCTTTGATATTAAAAGCATTGATGATTGTTCTTACAATCCGTGGATAAAATTTACCTTTGTATGGATATAAATTATGAAATGCATAAGCATTTGTATCCCCAAATAAATCAATGAGGTTTGAATATAATGTAGGTTTACTATCAACTATATCCAAATGAGCAATTCTTTTTCTTATGTTCTCATAATCATTATTAAAATATACTTTATGATTTATAGCATCTATTTTGTAATCTTTTGTTAATCCTGAAAGTTCTAAATTCAAGAATTGTATATCCGCTAAAGTCTGCATCCAAAAGCCAAAGACGTTTCCCTCTTTTGGCTGATAATTATTTGCTTCTTTTGAATACTCTTTCAGAATTTCTTCAAAAGAGGGATATTTTGTTCTTTTTTCAAATAAATTCTGCATGCTTTATGTCCTTACTAACACGGACTTATTCCATCCAAAACCTTATCTACATCTTCCATCTTATCAACATTATATCTATTAGTATCTCTATCAATAGCTTTTATCATTCCAGAAACTATCTTGCCCGGACCAAACTCAACAAAAGTGTCAACACCGTTTTTTATCATATACTCAACACTTTCTACCCAACGAACTGGAGATTTGATTTGTTTCGTCAAGTTTTCCATTATCTCTTTTGGCTCTGTCTCTGGTTTTGCTTTGAAATTAGATATTACAGGAATCTTCGCGGTTTTGAAAGAAATTTTATTCATTTCTTCGTTTAGCCACTCAGCAGATTTAGCAATCAAAGGTGAATGGAACGCTCCGCCAACTATTAGTTCAACAACTCTTCTTGCACCAGCATCTTTACATTTTTCCATTGCTTTTGAAACAGCCTTATCTTCACCACTAATCACTGTCTGCATTGGAGTATTAAAATTTACAGCAACAACAATCCCAGCAGTGTTTTCACATATCTCTACAATAGTATTTTTATCGAGCCCAATAACAGCCGCCATTTTGTAAGGAACACCTTTACTTGCTTCAATCATAAATTTTCCGCGTTTATGAACTAAATAAAGAGCATCTTCCCAATCTAATACATCTGCAGCAACCAAAGCAGTGAATTCACCCAAAGAATGACCAGCAACATATTTTGGCTTAACTCCGTTAGATAGTAAACATCTAACGGGGTAAATATCACATTTTTTCTGAAAGTATTTTAGAGCAAGTATGCTGTGAAGTAATATAGCGGGTTGCGTATTATATGTCTGTTTCAAATCATCCATTGGACCTTCAAACATAATAGTTTTCAGGTCATAACCCAATTTTTCATTGGCAATATCAAAGTAGATTCTATATTCAGGAATATCGTAGAATTCCTTTGCCATTCCAACATACTGTGCACCCTGACCAGGAAAAACAAAAGTAATATTCTTTTTATTCATTTCAGGTTTTTGCAATAAATACTTTAATTATATTTTAAATCCTAAGTAAATCCAAATAACTAAAATCCAAAATAAGAAACAAGAAAATTGTAATGGAAGTTATTCTTATTCACATTGAGCAAAAGGTTTTGAAATTGAAACATTTGTCCGCCAGCTCCGAGACGGAGTCCCGAAAATCGGGTCTGGCGGATTGACATTGTTTAGGATTTAGAGTTTCGGATTTAGGATTTATTTAATTTTTAGTATCGCAACAGGACACTACCCCAAGTAAGTCCTGCACCAAAAGCATCTAATAGAACAAGATCTCCTCTACGAATTCTGCCATCCTCAACCGCTTCTGCAAATGCAATAGGGATACTGGCAGCCGAAGTATTTCCATACTTCTCAATATTAACAATAACCTTTTGTGGTGAAAGTTTTAACCTGCGAGCTGTTGCATCAATAATCCGAAGATTTGCTTGATGAGTAATAAGCCAGTTTAAGTCATCACCAGAAAGTCCATTTCTTTCAAGTATTATTGTTGCAGAGTCTCCCATAGATTTAACAGCAATTTTAAAAATTTTATTACCATTCATAAAGACTGTATGGAGATTTTTCTTAACAGTTTCTTGGGAAGCTGGCATTTTTGAACCGCCTGCAGGCATATTCAACAGATCTCCGTATTTACCTTCCGAGGAAATATATGTATCAATAATCTCTGAAATCTCGCCTTTGTTCGCTCTTGTGAGTATTGCAGCTCCAGCTCCATCGCCAAAAAGCACACAGGTGCCTCTATCTGTCCAATTTGTAATCTTGGTTAATTCCTCCACTCCCACCACAAGAGCTGTTTTATAAATACCATTTTCAATAAATTGTTTTGCAATAGTAACACTATAGATAAAGCCAGAGCATCCCGCAGAAATATCAAAGGCTGGTATTGGATGTATTCCCATTTTTTTCTGTAATATACATGCTGTTGATGGAAATATATAATCCGGGGTAACAGTTGCCACAATTATTAGTTCAATATCTTTGGGTTTGATTTTACCCTTTTTGAATATCTTCTCTACAGCTCTAAAGGCAAGTTCTGAGGAAGGTGTCTCCTTATCCGATATACGCCTTTCTACCATTCCTGTTCGTGTTCTTATCCATTCATCAGAAGTATCAACTATCTTTTCCATGTCAGCATTGGTTAGAATTTTTTCAGGCACTGCCATACTTATTCCAGCAAATTTAACTTTATAATCACTCACTTTTCTTCTCCGTATAGTTTGAATAATATTCTTTGATATGCTCTAAAAATTTTGATTGTTTGGAAAAACTAGCAAATTTGATTGCGTTGCAGATAGCTTTTGCATTAGAGCGTCCATGAGCAATAATAGATATTTCATTAATTCCTAAAAGGAAGCCACCACCATATTCAGTATAATCTAATTTTTTCTTTAAATACCGAAATGCTGGATAAGAGAGAACTGCCCCAATTTTTGCCACCCAGTCGTTATTGAGCTGTTGCTTTAATATCTCAAAAAGTGAGATGGCTACACCTTCTACGGTTTTAAGCATAATATTGCCGATGAATCCATCACAAATAATCACATCTGCTACACCTTTTAGAATATCTTTACCCTCAATATTACCAATAAAATTTATAGATGCCAATTTTTGTAATCTACGGTGGGCTTCTATTGAAACCTCATTTCCTTTTTTACTTTCCTCACCAATGTTAATTAAAGCAACTTTTGGGTTTTTCTTTTTGAGAAAATATGATGAATATATGCTTCCCATTTCTGCAAATTGTACCAAATTATTGGCATTACAATCAACATTTGCACCGACATCTAAAACTATTTCAGGTTCTGAAATTGTTGGCAGAGAGATTGCTAACCCAGGTCTATTTACTTTGGGAATTCGGCCAAAATTAAGTAATGAAGCTGCCATAACAGCACCGGTAGAACCAGCACTAACAAGAGCATCTGCTTCGTGATTTTTTACAAGATTAACAGCATTGATTAAAGATGAATCCTTCTTCTTTTTCAACTCAGAAATTGGCTTGTTAGATGGATCTATACGCTCTGTTGCATTAATAATAGAGATGGAATTCTTAGGATAATAAAATCGTTCTAATTCTCTTTTTAAAATGGCTTGATTTCCTACTAAAAAGATTTTTGAACAAAATTTATCATTTGCAGCAAGAACCGCACCTTCCACTTCTGGATACGGCGCCCTATCACTACCTAATGCATCTAAAGCGATTTTCATAATGATAGTTAATTAGTAAATTAGTAAACTGGAAAATAATTACCAAAATCCTTTACTTTTCTGAGATTGAAATAACTTTTCTCCCTCTATAAAATCCACAATGTAGACAGACAAAATGTGGACGCATCTGCTCTCCACAATTCGGGCATTTTATAGTAGCTTCTATACTTGCTTTATAATGAGTCCTACGTTTTCTACTTCTTGACTTTGAAGTTTTCCTTTTGGGTACTGGCATTCTATTCCTCCATTCTGATTAAATTAGAATATCATAAAAAAATTTTCCCATATTATTGATTTTAGAAAATATATTAATTTGAATGATTATTTTTGATGTCAAGAATTTTCAAGATGTTTTTAGTATATTCCCAAAACTCTACCTTTTTTTATGATTAAACTTTTTACTATACAATAAGATTTCTCAATCCTCTCTGCAACCATTTTCAAAGGTTAATTTTACTTTTCCTTTATCATCCTCTTCTTTATAAGTAAAGAATTCATCAACATCCCTATAGAAAAGTCCGCTTAATGTAGTGATATATACCTTGCCATTAAACTCATTGATAGAAGTAATTCTATTCCCTTCCAAACCCCAATTAACTAGTTCTCTAACTTCTCCTGTATTAAAATTTATTTCATGAATATCATCATTTCTATGGCAACACAATTTACCAGCAACCTCAAAAAAACTGACCCAACCTGAAAAGTGAGCATATAATTCCCAGTTTTCTCCAAGATCGTTAGAAAAATATAGGTAAAAGCTTGTAGTAAAAGCATATAAGGTATCTTGATAACTGAAAAACTCTAAGCAGGAAGGAACATCCATTGCATGATAATCTCCTGTAGGATAAACAAGATATGGATAAGTAATGCCATCAGTTCCTACGAAAAATCTATTAGCAAATGATTTAATATATGAGGTAGGCAAATAATAAGAGAAGAAATGAATGTTTTGTGTTGATGTGATTTCAATACCAGAATAGGAATCACCAAATTCATAATCAATTAGACAAAAATATGCACCATAACTTTTACTATTACCGCTATTCATAATAACAGTTAAAAATTGATTTTGATTATTAAAAGCACCAACAGGTTTCCTAAAACTATTAATTGCTAATTCCGCTGAATCATAAAGGGTACTATCAATATTATGAATATAAATATATTCATAACCATAAGATTTTTCATCAGGATTTTCGTTTAATTTAAAAACGATAGCAGTTAAATTCTCATTGGAATAGGCAGAAATATAATCAGAAATAATAGGTTTATAATTCATTGATAATGGACTAAAACAATACTCGTTATTATAGACCAAGGATGGTTCATTCTCACATAGATCAAATTTCCAAAATTTTTGAAGTGATGAGAGAAAGAATTTGTCTTCTGACGAAACATACCCGTTTAATATAATTTTATCATCATGTTCTAATGATTCATGTAGTTTCCATGAAGGTTCTTCTATAACTGTTTCAGTTATTGTTTTTGTACAACTATTGAGAAAAGCAAATACAGCTGTAACTACAAACACAATGGTTAATTTTGATAATACTTTTTTCTTTAATAATATAATTTTTAGCATTATATTAAATAACCACAATTTTTATTTCAAAAAATTTTCTAATATTAAAGCCTGTCAAGTAATTCTTAATATTTTTCAAAAGCTAAACTTCCATTTTCTTATTTGTAACTTCTTTATATTTATGAGCAGTAGGGTTATCTCACGAGATGACCGATTTCTGTTTGTACAGAAAACAAATCCAATAGTTCGGACGGTTCGGGGAACAGTCCCTACATTACTTTTCTATATTAAGGATAATGAAGCTCTTTTTGAAAAGGAAATTGAAATAAGAAACGATTTATAGGAAAATAAAATATAAAATAATTTTCTTTTCTATATTTTGGGAAATATACTCTACCACTTATTATTTGATTCGGCCCTAAACTTGTCTTTCGTAGAGTTGTTGATTTCCATTTATCTCTTATATTATTAAATCTTTTTATTTTTGTCTTATGCCTTTCTTCCATTTCTTGTTTTCTTATTCTATCTTCCTCGCTTTGTCGTTGTTCTTCTTTCATTTCTTCGCGAGTTTTTTTCTTTCCAAAATTGGCAATAAAACCTAAAAAGTTTAAAAATCCTACCGCTACATCCATCCCTTTATCTCCCGCATAATGAGCATATTCCCGCGATATTTCTTTTTCAATTTCTAGTATTTTTTCTTCAGGATCAATAGCATATACTTCTTCTGCAGTCTTTCTAACGTAAGTTAAATCTTCTAGTTTAATATATGGAGTATAGTAAAATTGGCTTGGAACAATCATTATTGTATCGTTTTTTTGATTAGCAATTTCTATATAAAATATCAAATGTTTTCTATCAGCTTCTTCAAATGCAATAGCAACGGCAATTTCATTGTCATTATAACTAACTACTTCTTTTCCTAAGTGCCAATGTATTTCTTTTGATATTGGATGTAAACGAATAATTGGTCTTGGTCTTGGTGCACATGAAAGTAATATAATGCAAGTAAAAAGCACAATAAATAATAATTTCTTCATCTTTTCATCAAATCCTTTTATTTTTCTCAAAGGTTAATTTTTCTTTTCCTTTATCATCATCCTCCTTATAAATAAAGAATTCTTCAACCTCTCTGTAAAAAAGTCCACTTAATGAAGTAATTTTATTCCCTTCTAATCCCTAATTATCTAATTCTTTATCTTCTCCAGCGGTCATATGATACTATTTGAACAATAGACCAGTTCATTATATTATATTTTTAAAACATTCTATATTACAATTACTAAAAATTCAAAACATATCTTATACTATAGTATGCTCAGTCATCATTATACATATCCAATCGTGCTATGGCGCCCAGACAAGAACCCTACTTTCTTTTTGAACTGGCTCTAAACTAATAATATAAGAATTTCTAATCCTATCAGCAACCCTCTCCCCTTCTTCATTATTATAAAAAAGTTCTCCAAGAACTTCATTCTTTTGAACAAAATCACCAATTTTTTTGTATAATTTAAGCCCTGCGGTATAATCAATTTTATCAGAAATTTTCCTTCTGCCTGCACCTACATCAATCAATGCCCAGCCTATTTCTCTGCTGTTAATATCTTTAACATACCCTTCTTTTTCTGCAATAATTGGAAGAACATATTTTGCTTTTCCTAAGATTGAATAGTCATTAACAATACCTGGATTACCACCTTGTAATTCTATGAATTTAGCAAATCTTTGTAATGCTTTCCCAGATTTTATTGTTTGCATTATCATTTCTTCAGCTTGATTCTTAGTCTTAACAATTTTACCTATAAGCAACATTTCAGTAAGTAAGGCAAATGTAACTTCTTTCAAATCCTCTTTATAATTTCCTTTTAGAAAATCAATACATTCAATTATCTCAACGCTATTTCCAACACAAGAGCCCAAAGGTGAATCCATATTAGTAAATAAAATTATTACCTTTTTACCAAATTTTGCACCTATCTTACTAAACGATTCAGCCAAATTTTTTGCAGTATCCAAATCTTTGGCAAATGCCCCTTCTCCAACTTTAAGGTCAATAACCAAACCATCAATTCCAGAAGCAATCTTTTTACTCATAATGCTCGCAGTCATAAGTGGAATGCTTTCAACTGTTCCAGTTACATCACGCAGAGCATAGATTCTTCTATCTGCAGGAACAATCTCTTTGGATTGACTAATGATTGCAAAACGGTTTTGCAAAACCAATTCCTTGAATCTTTTCAAAGGTATTTGAGTTTGAAATCCGGGTATTGATTCAAGTTTATCAAGAGTTCCTCCTGTATGCCCTAAACCTTTTCCAGAAATCATTGGTACGAAAAGACCACATTCTGCTGCAATGGGTGCCAAAACTATTGAAACTTTATCTCCAACCCCACCTGTGCTATGTTTATCAATAAATCTGCCATTTTTATTCGCAAATTTTATTACTTCACCTGAAGAAATGTATTCTTGCGTTAACCAGTAAGTTTCATCAAAATCCATACCTTTAAGAAGAATTGCCATAAGCATTGCAGACATCTGATATTCAGAGATATTATCTCTTAGATATTCAGTTAAGAAAAAATGGATTTCTTCTTTACTTAACTTTTTACCATCTCTTTTTTTGATAATTAATTCAGTAGGATTCATTATTAAAACTTTCTCGGTCTCGGCCAGTCTTGGCTCCCGATGTATCGCCCGTCTGGGCGCCGAGCCTGAGGAGACAGGCGTCCAGCCCGTCTAGTCGCCGAGACTGAACGGAAAGATTTGCGAAATCTTGAAAGTTTATCTCCTCTAATCAGTTATGGCAAACTCCACAACATCATTATTATATAGAATTTTAAAGAAGGAACCTTTTTTGTATTCCAATTTTTCAAAAAAGATATAACCGCTTTCTTGAGCTTGTGACCTTATATTTCTAAATTGAAATGCTTTGAGTTTTATATTACGCATTCCTTCAAGCCGACTTGCATATTCTTCTTTCAATTCTTCTTTATCTTTTGAATCAAAATTTAACAAATAATTCATATCATAGTATTGGTCATTTCCATACATAATCTTAACAACTTCATCGTTATCAAATAAATTATACTGTTCACCTTTTTCATCAAGCAGGACAAATGAATTTTTATTTATTGGCATTGTTTCTCTGGTTTTATTTCTAAATATCAGATAAAAAACAGTGAAATAATTTTCAAGATTTTGCGGTGAATCGTTCCAACTTTGCGGTTGAATTGCAATATCATATTCTTTCTTATTTATTAAAGCAAAATCTTCTTTGATTTTAACATTTTTGGATTTGATAGGGACAATTTTGGTGGCACAAGCAGATACCAGAACTATGAGTAATGCTAATCCAGTTTTTTTGATTATATTATTCATAATAGACTCTTTTCGTAACAAGGTAATAACGCTTCAGGCTACGGCGCCTCTGTCTCGGCTTGGTACATTTAGGTTTCCGGATAAATGGGATGACTTGCCGAGCCAAGACGGGCAGACGAGTTGCTGTCATAAATAGTCATATAACAATATTTGACGCTCTGAAGGAGCATTTGACGATTCGCCAATTGGCGAATCATTTGACTATTTATGATTCCGCCATAGTTTCATTTTCATCGGACTCTACTGATATTTCACTCTCATCAACCTCTTCATGTTCAAGCAAAGTAATATCAGTTGCTTTATCTCCTTCGTTTAATCTTATTAAACGCATACCTTGAGTATTACGACTGATTACTGAGATTTTCTCAATATGCTGTCTAATCACCTTTCCAGAATTTGTAATAATTATCAAATCGTCATCATCAATGACTTCATTTATCTTTACCAAACACCCGTTTCTTTCAGTTGTTTTGATTGTAATAACACCCATACTTCCTCTTTTAGTAATGCGGTAATCAGCAATTGCAGTTCTTTTTCCATACCCATTTTCCGTTACAACCAAGAGTGTACCGTGTCTTTTAACAACAACCATTCCAATCACTTCATCATCTTTTCTTAATCTTATACCACGAACACCATAAGTATTTCTTCCTTGAGGTTTTACATCTTGCTCAAAAAACCTGTTAGCATAACCCTTTTTAGTTGCTAAAATTATTTCATTACTCCCATAAGTAATTTGCGCATCAAGAAGTTCATCATCTTCTGCTATTTTGATAGCAATAATTCCACAAGCTCTTGGATGACTAAATGAAGTCAATTCTGTCTTCTTTACAATACCTTTTTTGGTTGACATCATAATAAATCGGTTTTCATTAAAGTTTTTGACAGCTACATAAGTTCTTATCTTTTCGTCTTTTTCTAATAGAAGTAAATTAACAATAGCCTTTCCACGAGCAAGTCTTCCGCCTCTTGGTATTTCATAAACTTTTAGCCAGTAGCATTTTCCTTTATCCGTAAAAAAGAGTATATAACTATGAGTAGAGGCTACAAAAATACTTTTTACAAAATCATTTTCTTTTAGAGATACTCCAGCTAATCCCTTACCTCCTCGTCCTTGTCTGTGATAAATGCTTATAGGTAATCTTTTTATATAACCTGCATAAGAAACTGTAACAATCATATCTTCGTCAGCAATAAGGTCTTCTATATTTAGTTCGTCAGGGTTTTCAATAATCTGGGTTCTTCTTGGGTCAGAGAATTTATCTTTAATTTCTTGAAGTTCCTTTTTAATAATCTCCATTCTCATATCTCTATTTTCCAAAATGCTACCATATTCGGCAATATTCTTGATTTGTTGTAGATATTCTGTTTCTAAGTTTTCTCTTTCCAAACCTGTTAACTTTTCCAATTTCATATCTAATATTGCTTTAGCTTGAATCTCAGACAAGCCGAATTTTACAATAAGTCTTTGTCTTGCCTCTTCAGCCTTTTTGGATGAACGAATTATTGAAATTGTTTCGTCAATATTGTCTAAAGCAATTTTGAGCCCTTCTAATAGATGAGCTTTTTCCTCAGCCTTTTTTAGTTTGAATTTGGTTCGGCGTACCACAATCGTATGTCTTGACTTAAGGTATTCATTCAGAGTTTGTTTCATAGTAAGCACTGTGGGAATTTGATTAACCAGCATCAGATTAATTACTCCATATGTTATTTGTAAGTAAGAATATTTATAAAGAGAGTTTAATAAAATTTTTGGGTCCTCATTTCTCTTAATTTCAATTACCAAACGCATTCCATCTCTATCTGATTCATCACGGATATTTGAGATACTTGTAATCCTGTTGCTTTTGATTTGAGCGATTATATTTTCAATCAATAATCTCTTACTTAACTGATATGGCAATTCTGTAATTATAATGTTATTTTTTCCGGATTTAACATTTTCAATATACGCCTTACCTCTGACTGTCAATTTTCCTCTCCCAGTAGAAAAGTATTCATAAATAGGCAGTTTTCCACAAATAAAGCCACCTGTTGGAAAGTCAGGTCCCTTAATATATTTCATCAATTCTTCATATTTTATTTCAGAATTATCAATAATAGCAATTAAGCCATCAACAATCTCACCTATGTTATGCGGAGGGATATTAGTAGCCATTCCGACAGCGATTCCACTACTGCCATTTGCAAGCAAGTTCGGAAATTTTGATGGCAATATCGCAGGTTCTTTTCGTGTATTATCATAGTTAGGAACAAAATCTACAGTATCCATTTTTATATCTTCAAGCATACTTACAGATGTATGTTCTAATTGAGCTTCAGTATAACGCATTGCAGCTGGTGGGTCACCATCAATAGAGCCGAAATTTCCCTGTCCTCTAATTAGTGGATAACGCATATTCCACTCTTGAGCCAACCTAACTAAAGTAGGATAAATAACCTGTTCTCCGTGAGGGTGGTAGTTACCAGATGTATCACCAGCGATTTTTGCACATTTACGAAAACCCTTACCCGGGGCAAGATTCAATTCGTGCATTGAATAAATGATTCTTCGTTGTGAAGGTTTCAACCCATCTCTCAAATCTGGCAATGCCCGAGAGACCAAAACACTCATTGAGTATTTAAGGTATGAATTTTTCATTTCATCTTCAATATCAGTCTTGATAATTTGTCCTCTTCTTTCAATCATTCTTATCTCCTATCTGTTAGATGATGGATGCACTCCAAAATTTTCATCATTTACACTTTATTAAGTCAATTTTTATCCTATTAGTTTGTGTTAGTTCGTGACCCCCGATTATCCCCGATTAAATCGGGGAGGGAATTCGTGGCTAAATATCCAAATCCTGCACATATTTTGCATTTTCAATAATAAATTCTCTTCTTGGCTTTACTTGAGAACCCATTAGAATATCAAAAGTGCGGTCTGCTTCTACTGCATCTTCAATCATAATCTTTACAAGGGTTCGCCTTTTAGGGTCAAGTGTGGTTTCCCAAAGCTGGTCTGGATTCATCTCGCCTAAACCCTTATATCTTTGAACTGCAATGCCTTCATTACCAAACTCATTGATGATTCTGTCTTTTTCTTCATCAGAGAAAGCATATTTAACAGCCTTACCTTTTTTAATCTTATACAATGGTGGTTTTGCAATAAATATATAACCATATTCAATAAGAGGTCTCATATATCTGAAGAAGAATGTAAGAATCAATGTTGCGATGTGAGCACCATCTACATCAGCATCAGCCATAATAATAATCTTATGATACCGAGCTTTTGAAACATCAAACTCATCATAGATGCCAGCACCAATTGAAGAAATTATTGGTTCAATTTTATCATTATTAAGAACTTTATCTAATCTTGCTTTTTCTACATTCAACATCTTACCCCACAGAGGCAGGATAGCTTGAAATCTTCTATCTCTTCCCTGTTTGGCTGAGCCGCCAGCAGAGTCACCTTCAACTATAAATAATTCACATCTTTCTGACTCCTTTGATGAACAGTCCGCTAATTTTCCTGGCAGACTACCGCTATCAAGAAGACCTTTTCTGCGGGTAATCTCTTTGGCTTTCTGGGCAGCAGCTCTTGAACGAGCAGCAATTATTGCCTTGTTAATAATCTTGTGAACAATAGAGGGATTCTCTTCAAAAAAATCTGATAACTTCTCTCCTACAAGGGAATTTACAATCCCTTCTACATCTGTGTTAACCAATTTTGTCTTGGTCTGTCCTTCAAATTGAGGATTAGGCAATTTCACACTAATCACAGCGGTAACACCTTCTCTGATATCCTCTCCACTTATTGTTATCTTTTCCTTTTTCAAAATTTGATAATCCTTAATATACTGATTTAGAGACCTTGTAAGTGCAAGTTTAAATCCAGTAAGATGGCTTCCTCCCTCAATAGTATTAATATTATTTGCATATGAAAATATATTCTTATGGTATGATTCAGTATATTGAATTGCAGCTTCCGCCTGAATACCATCTCTTTCACCAGAAATATATATTGGCGTTTTAAAGATTGGCACTTTGCTTTCATTAAGGTATTTTACAAAAGATACTATACCTCCAGTGTATTTAAAGTTATGCTTTTTATCAGTTCTTTTATCCAAAATATTGATTTCCAAACCCTTATTTAAAAAGGATAACTCACGCAATCTTTGTGAAAGAATATCAAAGCTAAATTCAGTTGTGTCAAAAATCTCATCATCAGGAATAAAAGTAATATCTGTGCCAGTCCTTTTCGTATTACCAACTATCTCTACTTTAGATTTTACTTTACCCCTTTCATAGCATTGTCTATAAATTTTTCTGTCTTTATATACTTTGACTTCCAACCATTTGGATAAGGCATTTACAACTGAGACCCCGACTCCATGCAATCCACCAGCAACTTTGTATACCTTATCATCAAATTTTCCGCCAGCATGCAACATAGTCATAACAACCTGAACAGCTGGAAGTTTCTGCTCTTTATGCATATCAACAGGAATGCCTCTCCCATTATCTTTAATTAAAATTGAACCATCAGTATTAATTATGACATCAATTTTTGTACAAAAACCTGACATTGCCTCGTCAATACTATTATCTACCACTTCATAAACTAAATGGTGCAATCCTCGTTCCCCAACCCCGCCAATATACATTGATGGACGTTTACGAACTGCACTTAATCCTTTTAAAACCTTAATCTTTCTTGCATCATATTTGGCTGTCATTTCTTAACCTCTCTATAATAAATCTATAAGATATTTATTCTTTCTTATCTTCTAAATCCTCTAAAAATGTATCGTATATACCCTTATCACCACTAATTTTGGTAGGTATTTTACCCAAACTTACAACTAAATTTACTTTTGAATGTTTCGGCACATCCATACCATAAACAGGTTGGCTATATATCACCTTGTGCGCCATAATTTCATTAGAGTAGGAATAATTTATACTTCCAACCTGCAGACCTGTATTTATTAACCGATTTTTTGCTTCATTTACTGAAAGATTATCAAGAATAGGAATTTTCACTAATTCAGGACCTTTGCTTACAATGACATCAATCGTATAACCTTTTTTCACCATATTATTAGCAAGAGGGTCTTGTGCTATAATACTGCCCTCTAATATGTCGCTACTATTTCTTGCACCAATTTCATCAATGTATAATCCTAATTTATAAAGGTCATGCTGGGCTTTTTCATAATTTTTATTAATTAAATCTGGTACAGCAACCTCATTCCTATGACGTGTATAAATTATCATAAAAGTTCTTGTTAAAACATATCCAAAGAGAAAGATGATAATAAGACTTAAAATTGCAAAAAGAATAGTTTTTAAAGTTTTCATATGAAAATCGCTTTCACCACAAAGGCACAAAGGCACAAAGAAAATAAATATAACCTCTCATTCCCAAGCCCTCCCCAATT
>CAYNOU010000005.1:0-64509 GCA_964398885.1 uncultured Candidatus Cloacimonadota bacterium
CAGTCGCAAAGGGCACAAAGGAATAAGGTTTAATATTGTAATTATTTTATAAAAAATCTTAGCGTTCTTTGCGTCTCCTTTGGGTGCTTTGCGGTTAAAAAAAAATAAAAAGAAAGGATGTAAAAATGGTTATAAAATTTAGAACTGACGGCAAAGGGGTCAAAATTACTGGCGAAAAAGATATGCCCCCTATGCCTGCCTCGCTTGGATTTATGACATGGAATAAAACTAGCAGCTGGCGTAATGTCCGCCCTGTAATTGATTATGATAAATGTATCAACTGCTTTATCTGCTGGAAATTCTGCCCAGAACCCGCTATTCGTATTATTGATGAAAAGCCTGTAATTGATTATGATTATTGCAAGGGTTGTATGATGTGTGCAGAAGAATGTCCAAAAGATGCTATTAAGATGGAAGAGGAGGGAAAATGAAAAAGACACTGTTAGGAAATTATGCGGCTTCCTGGGGGGCCCAACTTTCAAGGGCTCAAGTAATTTCTGCTTATCCAATTACTCCTCAGACCCTAATTGTAGAAAAATTGTCAGAGATTGTTGCAGATGGTAAACTTGATGCTAAATTTATTAAAGTAGAATCAGAGCATTCAGCAATGTCTGGCTGTATCGGTGCATCCGCTACGGGAGCTAGAGCATACACAGCTACAAGTTCCCAGGGGTTAGCATTGATGCACGAGATGTTACATTGGGCAGCACTGGCACGTCTACCAATTGTAATGACAAATGTCAATCGTGCTATGGCTCCTGGCTGGTCTATCTGGGCTGACCAGAATGACAGTTTATCACAACGAGATACAGGTTGGATGCAAATTTATGCTTCAAGCTCTCAAGACATTTTGGATTCAACAATTTTAGCTTATAAAGTTAGCGAGAAATTGCTTTTACCAACATTTATCACTTTTGATGCCTTCTTTCTTTCGCATACTTTAGAAGTTGTTGATATGCCTCCTATTGAAGATGTTGATAAGTTTCTCCCTCCATACAATCCAGAATATAAACTTGATGTAAATGACCCACGCTCTTTTGGTGCGCTTACGAGTGAGGAGCACTACTATGAATTTAGATATAAGATGCAAAAAGCAATGGAGGATGCTATTCCTGTTATTAAAGAAGCTGGTAGGGAATATGAAAAACTTACTGGTCGTTATTATGATTTGATTCATCCATACAGATGTGAAGATGCAGATTTGGTTTTAGTAACCTCTGGAACAATTGCAGAAACCACTAATGTTGCAGTTGACGAACTAAGAAAAGAGGGTAAAAAGGTTGGCAATCTTAAAATCCGAATAATTCGTCCCTATCCCAAAGAAGATATTCTTAGAGTTATACAAAAGTGTAAGAAGATTGCTGTAATTGACCGAAATATCTCTTGCGGATATCATGGAATTTTCGCTCAGGAATTAAAATCTGCTCTTTATAATGAGAAAGAGATTCCTGTCTGGGGATACATTATTGGTCTTGGTGGTAGAGATGTAAAAATTGAGGATATAAAAAATATTGCAGATGAGACTCTTAAAAATGATACACCGAGAGATCTAATTTGGAAAGGAGTTAAATTATGAAATTAACAATTCCAGAACGGGAAATAATGCAACCTGGTCATCTTGCCTGTCAGGGTTGTGGCGGTTCACTGGCGATGCGATATGCCCTAAAGGTTTTTGGCAAGGATACGATTTTAACAATTCCAGCTTGCTGCTGGTCTGTTATTGATGGCCCTTTTCCGTATACTGCTGTTGGAGTTCCGCTTTTTCATACAGCATTTGAAACAGCTGCTATTATGGCATCTGGCATAAAAGCAGGTTTGGATATTCAAGGTAAAACATCAACTAATGTAATTGCATGGGCTGGTGATGGCGGTACTTTTGATATCGGAATTGCATCTCTTTCTGGTGCTGCAGAAAGAAATGATGATATTACATATATTTGCTATGATAATGAAGCATATATGAATTGCTTATCTCTTGATTCTCTTATTATGACTAAGAATGGTCTTAAAAAAATAACTGAAGTAAAATTAGGAGAAGAAGTTTATGCATATAATCAAAAAACAGGAGAGCTTACACTAAAGAAATGCATTGGCATTTTTGACAATGGTGTAAAGAAGGTTTTTGAGGTTAACACATTACATCATACTATAAAAGCTACTTCAAATCACCCATTCTTAGTGTTGAAAAGAAATGGACGTGGCAAAAAATCTTACTTTGTATGGAAAGAACTGAAAGATTTAATGGAAGATAATGAGATTGTGGTTCTCAAGAAACTCATGCCAGGAAAGGGTTTCAAGTTTAACCCAATAAAACTTTCTAAGAAAGGAGATTATAAAGTAAATAAGATAAATGAAATAGAAATTCCAGAAGCCAGTTCTGAAAATCTTATGGAATTATTAGGATTATATGTTGGAGATGGCTGGGTCAGACCTCAAAAAGCAGAAGTCGGATTTGCCCTTCCCAAAAATTCAAAAGGAAGTGAAAAATTAATCTCTCTTTACAAGGAAGTATTTAATCAAAATTTAGTTCAAAAAGATGAATCTTATATCTATGTTTATTCTGTTAACTTAGCAAAATTCATTGATTCTCTCGGTTTTGAAAAAGGAGCAAAAAATAAAATTATTCCTGCTTGGGTTTTTACATTACCAGAGCATGAAAAAGAAGCTTTTGTTAGAGGATTGATGTTATCCGATGGTTACAAATTTAAAAATAGCAACAGATATGTCTCTGCAAGTTATGATTTACTAAGAACCTTAAGATTATTATTGCAGACAATAGGATATCAGGTTGGAAAGATTCATCAGCAGACCAAGAAAAAAGGAACTCTTTGTGTATATAGACAATTATTAGAAGATTCTACTTACGGTTATATTAGTTTTAGCAAAAAGAAAAAACCAAATATTTCAAAATATCTTTCTCAATTAAAACAAAGAGATTTTTTAGCAGACAATGAGTATTTCAGCACTGAAAAGGTAACTTCAATAAAGTTTATTAAAGAAGAGCCAACCTTAGATTTAAGAGTTGAGGGAGAACATAATTTTATTGCTGATGGAATCGTTGTTCATAATACTGGAATTCAGCGAAGTTCTGCAACTCCACACGGTGCATGGACAACAACTACACCTGTTAAACATTATAAAAAAGGGCGCAAGAAAAATATTGTAGAAATAATGGCAGCTCATAGAGTTCCTTATACTGCTACTGCTTCTGTAGGTTATCCTGAGGATTTTATAAAGAAGCTAAAAAAAGCTAAAGAAACAAGAGGATTTAAGTTTTTACATGTTCTTGCTCCCTGTCCAACTGGCTGGAAATCCGACCCAAAATATACTGTTAAACTAGCCAAACTTGCTGTGCAGACAGATGTTTTTCCTCTTTATGAAGTAGAAGATGGAATACATTATAGACAAACAATTAAGGTTAAAGAAAGAAAGCTTGTAACCGAATATTTTAAATATCAAGGTAGATTCAAACATCTTAAAGAGGAAGAAGTTGAGTTTATTCAGAAAAAAATTGATGAGGATTATAAAATACTACTAAAGAAATTTCAGTAGCCCAATTAATCAGGTTATAAAAATTAGATTCTTTAATTTCACAAAATGTAAAAAGTTCTTGACAAGGAAAATTTAAAATTTATATAGTGTAATTCCTCATAATTCCCTCCTTTACTCTACTAAAGGGAGCCGCCTCCCCGGCGGCTCTTTTTTTATACACCTATATATCTGGAATAAAGACTTCCTTATTAGAAAGTATAGTTTTGATTCTTAAATCGTTTCCATCTGAAGAAAAAATAATCGCACCATCTTCGTCTGTGCGGAAAAATCTTACATTATGACTTTGTAATCTACCCAATGCTTTTGTGCTGGGCAATCCATAACGATTATATTTACCAACAGAAATTGCTCCAAAATCTGGAGAAGTTAATTCTAAAAATTTATCTGTAGAAGAAGTGTTGCTTCCATGATGGCAAACCTTCAATACATCAATATCTAACCCTTTCTCATATTTCTCACAAAGATAGAATTCAACTTCTTTTTCAGCATCACCAGTAAGGAGGAATGAAAAATTTTTATACTCGCATTTTAGGACTATAGAATAATTGTTGATGTTTTTACTTGAAAATCCAGAATATGGGGAAAGCAATTTAATCCTCATCCTGGGAAACTCATCAAAGACACGCAGTGTGTCCGCATAAATAATTTTAATATTCTTATCTTTTATCTTTTTACATAGATTATGGTAAAGTAAAGAATTATATTCACACTTTGGCATCAAAACCGATTTGACTTTTATCTTATCTAAAAGATAATTTGCTCCGCCTATATGGTCTGCATGTGGATGAGTAAGAACAAGCAAATCAAGCTTTCTAATTTGTTTTCCTTGCAAGAAAGGCACAACTACTTTTTCTCCAAAATCAATCTTGTTTGTCTTATCTCCTGTGTCTATCAATATGCTTTTTCTGGAGGGTGTCTGCAGATAAATTGCATCTCCAGTGCGAACATCAAGAACCGTTAGTTCAATTTTAGGCGAGTATAAAAGTGCTGGCAGGAAAACTATACTTAAAATAACAAAGGCTGAACCTATGATATAGCTAACTTTTCTGAAGATTCTGTCTTTCTCTTTCCATATTAGAATCAAACAGATTAAGATTGAAAAGATACCAAAAACTTGCCACTTTTCAAAATTCAAAAAATCAAAGAGCAGAATTTTCCGGCTGCTGACTAAATGTGAAATTGCAAAAAGAATGTTAAGCAAAAATTTGTTTGCTGCTACATAATATACATTTATACCGGCAATTGGAAAGAATATAGTTAGAATTGACAAAGGCAGGATGACTGAAATAAGTGGAATCGCTACGACATTTGCCAATATCCCACCAAAAGCAATCTTATGAAAATAATATACTGTAAGTGGAGAAAGCAGTAATTGAACTACAAAGCTAATTGCCATAAGATTCAAAAGCCAGTAAGGTAGTGCCCATCTTCCCTTCAGCCTATATAAAATTTTGGCAAAGATAGGATAGACAACCAAAATAGCAAATACCGAAAGAAACGAAAACTGAAATCCAACACTGAAAATCTGCTGGGGATTAATCAACAAGATTATAAAGCCAGCAGCAAATAGGATGTTTACACTATCCCCTTTCCGTTGTATAATTTTCGTAATTAAGAGAAGGCTAATCATAATTACAGCGCGCTGAACTGAAGGGGCTGAATGCGAAAGCAAAACATAATAGAAAAGTACCAGGATGGTAAAAATTCTCGCTAAGTTTCGTTTCCGAATTATTACTTGCAAAAGTGTAAGAATAATTACAGCAATTACTCCTGTGTGAAGACCACTAACAGCCAAGATATGGCTCAAACCCGAATTTGCAAAATCTTCTTTAATATTTTTATCTAAAGCTTGTTTCTCGCCTAAAAGGATTGCTTTGAGAAATCCTGCCTCTTTTTGTGGAAATAGATTTTCAATACGGTTTCGTAACCATTTCCTTGGTTTGATTATTAGAACAGAATAGAGGTTTTGCTGACCACTCTTTATTTTTATAGATTTAGAATAAAAAAAAGTAGTAGCATAAATACTCTTGCTTTCTAAATATTCTTTGTAATTGAAACTGTAAGGATTATTATTAGGATATGGTTCTTGCAGTTTACCATAGAAGAAAATGTGGTCACCATAGTTAGCGTTCAATTGTCCAATAACTGTAGCGGAAAACTTACCAGAAACAGAGATTTGCTCAATTTTTTGGAGAGATAATATAAGTCTTGTTTGACTTGCAGAAGGAATTGGTTCACCTCGTTGTCCCCGATCTAATCAGGGACTACTGGGTTCATCAAGGATACGAGCTGATATATGTAATTTCTGTTCTCCTAATTCATTAGTTATTTGTGAAATATGGTTTTTGGGACGAAGTGTTGAAAGAGAGAAGCGGAATGCACCAAAAGAAAGAACGAGTAAAAATAGTAAAAAAATTGGTTTAAATCTAAAAATTATAAGGGTTAAAAAACAACAAAGAAAAAAGATGAAATATATCCAAAAAGAAAGGTATAAAATATGACAAATTACTATGCCAAGAGCAAAGAATGTTGTAATCAGAATGAAAGGTTTATTTGAGATTTTCTCTACCATTATATTTAGTAAAATGGTGAATTTGTTAACCAGTAAACTGGTTACTAATTTACAAGTTTACCAATTTACCCCGTGAAATAAATCAAAGATTTAATGCGAAGCATTATTTCACGGGGTGAACTGATTTACTAAAAATCTCTTTTTTTACTTCTTTATCAATAGCCAAAATTGTTTTTAAGTCTGGATTTAAGATATTTTCCGACTTAGATATGTAGTTATCTACAATTTTATAAATATCAATAAATTTAATTTTCTCATTTAAAAACAACGAAACCGCAGCTTCATTGGCAGCATTAAAGACGGTTGGCATAATCCCACCAGTTTTTCCAACCCAATAAGCAATTTTTATTAAAGGGAATTTTTGGTAATTAACTTCTTGAAAAGTCAGATTTGGTAAAGTTGCGATGTCAGTAAATTTCGCTGCTGTGGAAATTCTTTCTGGATATGAAAAGGCAAATTGGATTGGAATTTTCATATCCGGATAGCTGAGTTGAGCCAGGATAGAACCATCTATGAATTCTACTAATGAATGAATAATAGATTGAGGATGAATTACCACCTCAATCTGTGCATATTTCAAACCAAAGAGGTGATGAGCTTCAATAACCTCCAAACCCTTATTAGCCATTGTTGCAGAATCAACTGTAATTTTATTTCCCATTTTCCATGTAGGATGCTGAAGGGTATCTTTAATTGTAATTTTATTAAAATTTTTCAACTCCCAATTATTGAATGGACCTCCTGATGCTGTAAGGATTATTTTTCTTACCTGGGATGACAGAGAATTTCCAAGCAAACACTGCATAATGGCACTATGCTCACTGTCTACCGGAATTAAGTTGCAATTATTCTCTTGAACAATTTTCATTATGATATCGCCAGCCATTACCAATGATTCTTTATTTGCCAGTGCAATATCGTGTCCACTCTGCAGTCCCGCAACCGTATATTTAAGGCCAGCCGAACCAACCACTGCATTTAGCAAAATATCATAATCCAGTCTATTCAAAATCTCCAATAATTCATTTTCCCCAAAATAGATCCTTTTATCTGTGTTTATTTTTGACTTTACGCCTTCATTTGTAATTATTAAATTTGGAATTTTTAATTGTTCTGCATACTTTAATAAATTTTTGTAGTCATTATGAGCAGTTGCCAACACAATCTGAAACCTGTCTGAATGCCTTTTGACAACTTCTATGGTTGACCTGCCGATTGAGCCTGTTGCTCCTAAAAGTGCGATTTTCTTTCGTGACATTTTTAAACCTTATTTTGAAGAGTTGAATTTTAACACTGATTCACCCCGTGTCCAGATGTATCGGGATTACACGGGGTAAACACCGAATATCACCGAGAATTATATTTAATTATTATTCAGCTTGCCCCGCCTGCCCTGTGAAATTTCTTCCTATTTCACCGGGGTTAAATCTTTATTATTTAATGGGGTGCTTTTCGGCCTGCCTGGCGTAGCCTTGGCGAAGACAGGTGATTAATCTATCCATTATTACCTGATAAAACTAAAATAGAAGTACAAAAACGGTGCACTTATCATCAAACTATCAAATCTATCTAAGATTCCACCGTGTCCAGGAAGTAGTTTAGAGGTGTCTTTTACCTGAAAATCCCTTTTTAGATTGGACTCCATTAAGTCACCAAGTTGTCCTATAATACCGACTATTATTCCACATGCGATTATATCTTTACAGTTGGGAAGAAGGCGAAAGTTCCAGATAGCACTTATGAGTAAATTCAGCATAAAAGCAAATACAAAAGCCGAAATTATCCCGGCTATAAATCCTTCAGCAGATTTTTCTCTACTTGCTTTAAAAATATTGCGATGGCTGCCAAACTTTTCACCAATAAAATAGGCAGCTGTATCAGTTATCCAGACTAAAACCATTAGGAATATTAAGAGTATATTTCCATACTTTAAGGTACTAATAAGGAACAAAAATTCTAAAAGCAAGGGGATATACAACAATGCAAAGATAGTGTATGAAACTTTTTCTGTTGATTGTTTAATATTATTTGAGAAGACATCATAAGTAATGATTAAAATGAAGGTTAAAATATACACGAATATGAGATTATTCAATCCAATAAAAAAGATATACCAGTTTATAAAAAGTGATACGACTATAATAATAGGAAGATTTATTTGAATTTTTTTCTTTTGTTTAGCAAGCACACAAAATTCTCTTACACCCAGAATAGAAATTATACTAATAAGGATTTGAAGATAAATGCCGCCGAACCAGGCGCATATTAATAAGACAGGTCCAAAACAAAAGGCACATAAAGTTCTTATAGCAATGGGTCTCATATTTTATTGTATGTAGCTCATTGATTTAATACCACCAAATTTACGAGTTCGTTTTTGATAATCTAATATTGCTTGAAGAAATTCTTCTGGAGTGAAATCTGGCCAAAGGGTTTTTGTGAACCATAATTCCGAATATGCGGATTGCCATATCAGAAAATTACTGATTCGAATCTCACCACTTGTCCGAATTACCATATCCGGGTCTGGAAATTTACTTGTATAGAGATAATTAGAGAATTCCTCCTCTGTTACTTTCTGAATTTGTTTTTGTAAGATTTTATTAACGGTCTCCACTATTTCATTTCGCCCACCATAGTTAACAGCTAAGATTAAGTTCAAGCCAGTATTGTCTTTAGTCTTTTGATATGATTTTTTGATTTTCTTAATAAACTGCTCACTTAAACCCTTTTGTGAGCCAATAAAGTGAACAATCACATTATTTTTTGCAAGATTGTTAATTTCCTTCATCAATGTTCTTTCAATAAGATTAAGCACAGCTTTAGTTTCATTCTTGGGACGAGCCCAATTTTCCGTGGAAAATGCATAGAGAGTAAGATATTTAATTCCGAGATGCCCCGATGTTTCAACAACTCCTCTAACTGCTTTTACACCAGCTTGATGTCCTTTAATACGCGAGAGACCTCTTTGCTTTGCCCACCTACCATTACCATCCATAATAATAGCAATATGAGTTGGAATTATACCTTTTTTTACTTCTTTTATTAATTCTTCTTTGGTTTTCATAATAACTAATTAAAATTTTTGATATGAACTATAAATTTGTCAATAAAAAAGAGGATTAAAAAGATATTTTTGATAGGATAGAATAATTGTGATTAATAAATATGATATTAAAAGGATAATACTTATTTAGGTTTTTCTTTATTCTTCAACTTCTCCCACCATTCAATTCTCTTTTTTATTTCTCGTTCAAAACCAATTTCTTGTGGATGGAAAATCTTCATTTCCTTCATTTTATCAGGAAAATACTTTTGATATTTGTAATGATTATCATAGTTATGTGAGTATTTATAATTTTTGCCATAATTAAGTTCCTTCATCAACTTTGTAGGAGCATTTCTTATATGCAAAGGAACCGGGAGATGACCGCTATTTTTTGCTAATTTTGCTGCTTTATCATAAGCGATGTATACGGAGTTACTTTTTGGTGCTGAGGCAAGATAGATAACTGCTTGCGCAAGTGCATTACTACATTCTGGCATACCGATAAAGTGCACTGCATCCTTAGCAGCGTTTGCTATTTCCAGAGCTTGATTATCAGCAAGCCCTATATCTTCGGATGCAAATCTGATAAGACGTCTGACAATATATAAAGGGTCTTCACCGCTCTCAAGCATTCTTGCCAGCCAATATAAAGCCGCATCAACATCAGAACCACGCATACTTTTATGCAGAGCGGAAATAAGATTGTAATGTTCCTCTCCTTTTTTATCGTAAAACATACTGTTTTTCTTGAGCAATTCTTTTATTTTGGGGATTGAAAGTTCTTCCTTCTCCTTTCCGAAAGCTTTGATAATCAATTCAACAGCATTAAGAGCAACTCTAGCATCTCCGCCAGCATAACTGCTCAAGTACTTTAAAATATCCTCATCAAACATTTTTCTATACTTCATTATATCGGCATTTGGATGGTCAAAGCTTCTGGAGACGATTTTATAGATGTTGTTTTCAGTTAATTTTTCCAGAATGATTACCTTACAACGAGATAGTAAAGGTGGTATGACCTCAAAAGATGGATTTTCTGTAGTAGCGCCAATCAGAATTATTATGCCTTTTTCCACAAAAGGTAGAAATGCATCTTGCTGAGCTTTGTTAAAGCGATGGATTTCGTCAATAAAAAGAATGGTTTTTTTGTGTTTGTTAACAAGATTGTATTCTGCCTCACGCATTGCATTCCGAACCTCAGCAATTCCGGACAATACGGCACTATAAGAGACGAATTTAGCATTCGTTTTCTTTGCAATAATCTTTGCTAAAGTAGTTTTGCCAGTTCCGGGTGGTCCCCAGAAGATTGAAGAGGTGAGTTGGTCATTCTCTATAATTTTTCGCAGGAGAGAATCATTTCTTAATATTTTCTTCTGGCCAACAAATTCGGCAAGAGATTGGGGTCGCACACGATTGGCTAAAGGGGTGTCTTTATAGTCTATTTTTCCAATTTTTGCAAATAAATCTTCTTTCATTTTATTTGTTAGGTGTTACAAATATTTCACTCCTAACGGAGCTGCTTACGGAATCTGCTTACAGGGATGCCTGCTTGATTACGATATTTTGTTACTGCCCGAAGAGAAATTGAAATCCCCTTTTGCGCCAATAAATGAACTATTTTTTGGTCACTAAGCGGAGAGGATTTATCTTCACTTTCAATAATTTTAACAATTTCCTTTTTGATGATTTGTGATGAAACATCACCAATATTACTTGTAAAAAACCATTTTAATGAGTAAACACCCAGAGGTGTATCAATATATTTATTCTTTACAACACGACAGACCGTAGATACATCTAAATTAATTTTATCTGAAATATCTTCGTATCTCATTGGTGTTAATTCTTTTAAACCATCTTTAAAGAATTTAGGCTGCTGCCGTACCATTTCAGCAACAATTTTATATAAAGTCTCCCTTCGCATCCATACTGCTTTAACATAGTTTTCTGCAGATGTAATCTTGGACCTTATGTATTTTATAGTATTCTTTTTGTCATAACATTTAGAAAGCATCTGTCTAACATATTTTTCATTAATAGCAATTTCTGGAATAAAAGCATCATTTATAATAATTTCTAATCTCTCATTAATCTTTTTTACAATGATATCCGGTAGAATATAAGATGGATTTTTTGAAGTAATTCCTCTACCTGGCTTTGGATCCAGATGGCTGATACTTTCTTTTAAAGCAAGTAATTCTTTTATAGATATATTATATTTCTTTGTTAATTTATCATATTTATGTTGTTGCATTAGATTTAAGTCATTTTTGATAATAGAAACCAAATCCTTATTTTCAAGTTGGTCCTCATCTAACTGTGCGAGAAGGCATTCAGAAAGAGTTCTTGCTCCGATACCTCTTGGATAGATTTGCATTATCATAGAATGTATTTCTTCAGCACGGGAAATAGGCATTGGAACTGTATCAGTGAGGTCTTCAAGTGATGAATCAAGATAGCCATTTTGGTCTAAACTATTTATTATTGCATCTGCAAACTGGTGCTCATTTTTATTTAAAGGTAATTCTCTAACATTGTTATGAAACTGTTCCCAGACATTTTCCTGTTCTCTTTCATAATCTTCAAATCTATCATAATCTGGAATGGATTTATCTTTTCGTTCAATTTCAAATTGAGTGTTTCTGGCATCGCTCAAATCATTTATAATTTTACCTATCTCTTTAATTTTTTCAGATAAATCGTAATCTTCAAGATCTTCATTTTGTGAGGTTGCATCTTTTTCTTCAACTTCTTCATCTGAGATAAATTGTTCCTCAAGAGACACAGAACTTAGGTCCTTTAGGAAGGGATTACATCGGAGTTCTTCCTTTAGTGCAATTTCTAATTCCTGCATTGGTTTTTGAAGCAATTCCGCAGTGATAATCATCTGTGGCGAGAGCTTAAACTTTTGCTCAAGCTTTTGCTTATGTCCTATTCCAATACCTAACTTTGCCATAATTATTAAATTTAATTTTTAAAGAAATTTATGTCAATTATTGTTAGAAAAAACATGCATACCCCCCAAAATTTTCATAGCTATGGCAACATCGTTTGTAGAGAGTAGGTTGGATACTTTTTGTACTTGAGTTTATGATATTTTTTCATAAACTGGATGCAATACGAGACAACAAGTGAGATTCTGTAATAAATAAATTTTGATAATTCTTTTTACAGAGTCGTCACGGACCATCTTGTCAGGTCGTAGCTTTAGCGAAGACTGATCCGTGACGAACACCCCAATTGCTCTTTTCAACAAAATTTGATTTCTGCCATCGTCAGGGAGTGGTCCCTGACGGCTCCTTTTAAGCCTGGACTTCACTACCAGCTTGCTGGTGTGGAGTTCAGAGCGATATTTACAAAAAGTCTTCATACTGAACTCCATCTCCCCGATTGGATCGGGGATCAAATCGTGATGAAGTCCAGCCTGAGGGAAAATGCCTTTTAAATCATAACCTTTACCCCACTCGCCTTTACTTCCATTTTTTATCATAAAAGGCGACAATAGCTATTGTCGCCTTCTGGGTAATTTACAAATATGTCGCTCTGCAATATTCGGTCTACTTCTTATAGAATCACTCCTTTTTCTGTTGAGATGCATTCAGCACTTCACGGACTTTTCGTTCCAGAACATCAGGTGTCATTGGTTTCTGGATAAATGCTGTTCCTGGCTCCAAAATGCCGCGGTCAATAACCTCCTTGCCTGTGTAGCCAGACATAAAGAGCACCTTCATATCTGGTCGCAAGGGTTTCAATTGTTTGACCAACTCCCTACCACTCATTTTGGGCATTACTACATCTGTTATTATCAAATGGATTGGTTCCTTATGCTGTTTGCAGATTGAAATTGCCTCACTGCCTAAACCAGCGGTCAAGACAGTGTATCCACTCGTCTCTAATACCTCGCAAATCAAATCTTGAATCATCTGTTCGTCATCCACAACTAGGATAGTCTCTGAGGCTTGTGGCAGTACAGGAGCCTTGCCAGGTTTATGTGATTCTATGGTCTCCTCTATTCTGGGTAGGAATGTCTTAAAAGTTGTCCCCTTTCCTGGCTCGCTGTATACCCAGATACTGCCATCACATTGCTTAACGATACCATAGATAGTAGAAAGGCCCAAGCCTGTTCCTTTGCCTACTTCCTTGGTTGTAAAGAAAGGCTCAAAGATACGGGATTGTGTTTCTTCATCCATTCCACATCCAGTATCGCTTACAGACAGCATTACATAGGGACCGGCCTGAACTTCTACATGGTGGCTGGCATAATCCTCATCTAAATCAACATTGGCTGTCTCTATGGAAATCTTGCCACCCTTGGGCATTGCATCACGGGAGTTAACTACTAAATTCACAATAATTTGACTGACCTGGCCTGCATCCGCCTTTATCTGCCCTAATGTTGGACTTAATGTAGTGACAAGCTCTATATCTTCGCCAATCAAACGATGGAGCATCTTTTCCATATCAGTTACTATAGCATTGAGGTCCAATACCTTAAGTTTAAGTACTTTCTTACGGCTAAATGTTAGGAGTTGTCCTGTGAGTGCACTAGCCCTTTCTGCAGCCTTCATAATCTCTTTAGGGTATTTACTCAAAGGGTCAAGCTCGCCAAGTTTATTCAACAGGAGTTCACTATATCCCGTGATAGCTGTCAACAGGTTGTTGAAGTCGTGTGCCATCCCACCTGCAAGTCTTCCGACTGCTTCCATCTTCTGGGATTGACGAAGTTGCGATTCGCTTTTGAGTAAAGCCTCCTGCGTCTGCTTTCGTTCAGTAATATCCCTACCAATACCATGAATACCAATTATTTTGCCATTATTATCCTTTATTGGCCTTAGCTTCAGCCAGCATATCCTTTTCTTATCATTCTTTGTTATAACTGCAGTTTCATACTCAACAGGCTCTCCAGAAACAGCCTTTTGATAATGCTCAACTGATTTCTTTCTATCTTCTGGAGCAATAAGATAAAGTGACTGTTTATTGATTAATTCTTTTTTTGTATATCCCAGTAATTTTTCAAAAAGGTGGTTTACAGTTAGATATCTTCCTTTGACATCAGAGGTCCAGATAATATCGTTAGCATTTTCAAATAGGTCACGGAATTTCTCCTCACTTTTATGAAGTGCCTCCTCTGCTCTTTTACGCTCTGTAATGTCTTTAAGTGATATGACTATACTGGGTTCTTCTTCTTCTTCTTCTTCTTCTTCTTCTGCAAAAAGTATTCTTGCCATATCAAAATGCAAGATAAGTTCGTCTATACTGTTTGAATCATTTTCCATAATTATCCTCCAAGTCTATTAGCCTTTGGTAGCTCACCAAAAATCTTCTTAAAATTTTTAAGAAATTTCCTTTCTAATAAAATGCGGTTCCCAGTAAGACAAAAACGCACAAATATATCATAGTTATTGGTAAATTCATTTAGGCGATTATTTTTTAATTTATTACCTGAGTAATTTACTATTCGCCTTCGCAGGTTTTTTGAAGAACCGATATATATAATATTAGTTCTATAAAATGGATATTCAATTTTTGAGGTAATGCTGAGTTCATAAACTCCAGATTCAGTTGGAATTCTGCTAAAATATCTTTTTGATAACAGGATGTAATCGCTAAAGGCTATATCCTTTTCGTAATAAGAAGCCTTTTCTCTATAGTTAGGGATATTAAGCAATTTTCTACAATTACATATCGTTCTAACTGACAAATGCACTCCCTTTTGGGCTAACAGGTATTGAATATCTTTATCTCTCAAGGCTTTTTCATCCCGATATACCCGTTCTCCGTAGTCCCGATGAAATCGGGGCAGGGGGTGAATCGGGACTATTTCTCTAATGAGATATGAGTAATATTTTCTGCTTGATATAAATAGACTTCTAAGACAGACAATCTGATTTTGAGGATTCATAACAGATAAATTTTGAATTAACCTGGAAAGTCGGGTTTTCTCAAGATATTGTAATGGATATATAGATAGGAACTTACTTAAGGTCAACGGCTTTATGTCCACCTCCCTACCAGAAAACCAATATTTACGCTGGTAATGAAGAAGACTCTTTAAAATATGTCGGGAGAATTTATTCCGTGTGTTAATCCATTTCAATGAACATATTATCTTATTTCCAATAAAATTTTGAGTGGAATAGATATTTTCTAAACGACTATCTGAAACCTCATAGCAAAGATTTTCATTCTTAATCATTATTTTAGCATAAAAGATTTTTTTTTGGCAGAGTCATAAGTTAATGCCGTAGGTTGAATGACCAACGGTATAAAAGAAGGCTTTATTAATCCTTTTGTTGTATTATCAATATATGTGAGATACTTTGACAAAGGCATCTCCAATACTTTAGAGAAGATTATTTTACTTATTTTTTGCTTATTTATCATATTTTTTTAGAAATCCTGATTTCTGTATGATCCTTCTTGAGTATCTTATTCTTTATCTGTTCAGTAATTATTTTCTTAAGTTCAGATTCAGTATAGTTTAGCTTAGCCGCGTATTTTTGAATAATATCCTGGAATGCCTTATTTTCTCTAAATAGGTTCAGTTTATCAGTAAATACTAATAGGCTATCAGGCACAAATTTGAAAATATTTTCTATCGTATCTCTAAAGTGTTTCTCACTTTCCCTTCGTGCTTCTTCTGCTCGTTTGCGCTCAATAGCAATAGCAATTTGGTCTGAGGCAAATTCTAAAATCTCTAAATCTTTTTCATTATAGAGAGAAGCATCAGTATAACTTTGAACAGCTATAACACCGATAATTTTTTTCTCTATTTTCAGAGGTATGCCAAGCCAGAGAGCAGATGATGAACCGAGTAGTTCTACTTCACCTTTTTCTTCAAGTTTATTGAGAGAGTCCTCGGTAACGAAGATGGCTTTGCCGGTTCGCATAACATATTCTGTAAGCCCTTTTCTCGGTTTTCTGGGAGTAGGCTGGCTATCCTTTTCATCAACAAAGTAGGGAAAGGACATTAATTCTTTATCTTCATCGTAAAGTGCAATATAAAAGTTGGCAGTATCTATAACTGTGCTTAGATGCTGATGGATTGTTTGATAGAGTTCATCAAGGTTAGCAGTTGTGTTTATTGCATCAGAAATTTTATAGATTGCGGATTGCAATTTTTCAGCTTGTTTGCGCTCGGTGATGTCGCGAAATATACCTTGAAGCACTTTTTTATTCTTAAGTTCAATGATACTGGCTTTAATTGCAACCTCTTTGATTTCTCCCTTTTTGGTAATAACCTGTGTTTCCAGAACCTGCCCTTCTTTTTCCTTGAGGTGTTGTTTGAAAGTCCTGCTAAATTCTCCTTTGATTTCTTCTGGAGGATGGAGAATCCGCTGGTGTTTACCAACAAATTCTGATTTCTCCCTGCCGACCAACTCTAATGATGCACGGTTACAGTCAATCAATATACCTGTTTCAGCATCAGCGATGACGATAGCGTCAAGTGAATCCTCAAACTGCTTTCTGTATTTTTCTTCAGATTTTTTAAGAGATTCTTCCATCCGCTTTCGCTTTATAGCCAGTGCAATTTCGTCAGAAACAAATTCTAAAATCGCTAAATCTTTTTTTGTATAAAGAGAAGCATCAGTATAACTTTGAACAACAACTACACCAATTACTTCATTCTCTATTTTTAATGGAATTCCAAGCCAGATTTTTGAAGGGGTTCCAATCACCTCTACCTCTCCAGCTTGAATTAACTTCTCGCTAACCTCTTCAGTGGCAAGAAGTGATTTACCTATCTTTATTACATAAGCAGTTAATGTCTTTCCTGCTGGAAAAGTAGTAAATCTATCTTTTTCGTCAACATCATAGGGAAGCGCAATAGTATCAGTTTCTTTATCATATAATGCTACATAATAATTTGTTGTATCAATAATTGTACTAAGTTGCTTGTGTATTATTTTGAAAAGTTCATCAAGGTCTTTAGAGGTATTTACAGCATCTGCAATATTATATAAAACTGATTGGATTTGCTCAGCTCTTTTACGGTCTGTGATATCCCTGGTAACTCCTCTGTATCCCAGCAAATTTCCTTTATCATCAAGTAAAGGAACAGCATTTGTTTCAAGAGAAACTATATGCCCATCTTTATGCACATTTTGACTTACCAGGTTTTTAACTTTTTCTTTCTCTTTAGAGCTTTCAAGTGCAGTTTTTTTAAATTTATCCTGCTCATCAGGAAGAGCGAGGTCATAGAAATGCTTACCCAACATTTCCTGATATTCATAACCAAGAACTTGCTTAACAATAGGACTGCTGTAAGTATAGCGTCCCTGGGCATCAGTTTCCCAGATCCAGTCACCAGTATTAGCTACGATATTTTGAAATCTCTCTTGAGATTCTCGTAATGCTTTTTCTTTTTCTGCAGTATCTTCAAGAATACTAAGCAATGATTTTCTGTTTTCTTCTGAGTCTTTATATAGTTCTTCAATTTTCTCTTTGTCAGAAATAATTTGTTCTGTTTTTTTCTTTAGTTCATCCTCTACTTGATTCGCCTCGGTGATGTCTTCGTAGGTGGTTATGTATTGTTTTCTTCCTTTTAGTGTTATTGAGATTCCTGAAATAGAAACTGGGATTTTCTTGCCATCCTTACTCTTCCTAACTGTTTCATGATAAAAGTATCCTTCCTCTGCCCTCTCATTGAGATCCTCGGCTTCCTCCATCATTCCTTTGGGAACAACAACATCATCAATATTTTTTCCTTTTATCTCATCTAATTCATACCCAAAGAGTTCTTTAAAATTGGAATTTATATCTAAAATTCGGAGGTTCTCGTCTATGTAAACTTGTGGTGCTGGATTCTTTTTGAATAGAGTCTTGAATTTTTCCTCGCTCTCCCGTAGCGTATCCTCCGCTCGCTTGCGCTCGGTGATGTCCAAAATCTGAGCCATTGTCTTTACTTTTCCCGCTGAATCTTTGGTCACAGTAGAGCTGATTTCCACACGCCTCTTCTCACCGTCGTTCCGCATAATGTTTGACTCGTAACGGGGTGGAACCATCTCACCCCTCTGCCTTCTGATGTACCGATCTACAAGTAGTTGCTTGCTCTCTTCGTCGAGGAATTTGCGGAAATTCTGACCAATAATTTCCTCACGAGAATACCTGAAGGTTCGGCACAGTTCGTCGTTTACGTAGAGTAACCGATAGGCGTCATCCACAATAACTATTCCGTCGTGAGAATGTTCCACGATGGAACGGAACCGTTCTTCGCTTTCTCGCAGCGCCTTCTCCACCTGTTTGCGTTCTATAGCAATCGCAATCTCCTTGGAAACAAATTCTAAAATTTCTAAATCCTTTTCAGTATATAGAGAAGCATTAGTATAACTTTGAACAGCCAAAGCACCAATAACCTTATTTTTAGTTTTAAGAGGCACGCCTATCCAAATCTTACTTTTCCAATCAGCTTGAGCAATTTTACCCTCTTTCATTAATTTTTCTCGCTTTTCTATAGTTAAATAAAGATGCTTTGCAGTATGAATTACATAGGCAGTTAATCCATTTTTTAATTGTTGTGGTTGTGGAATATTTTTTTTCAATTGGTCAACATAATAGGGTGCAGTTATTATATTGCTCTTTTCATCATATAGAGCGACATAAAAATTTGTTGTGTCCACAATTGTTCCAAGTTGTTTATGAATTAATTGATAGAGTTCATCAAGATCTTTAGTGGTATTTACAGCTTCGGCAATATTATAAAGAACTGATTGGACCTGCTCTGCTTGCTTACGTTCGGTGATGTCATCTATAACAGTAACAACCCGAACTACTTTGTTATTCTCTAAAATAGGTATTTTTCTGGTTTCTGTGGTAATTACTTTTCCAGCCAACTCATTTGTTTCAACAGTTATAAGCATTTTTCCAGTTTTAAAAACCTTTTGATATTCTTCACGAACAGCATCTGGCAAGAAAGGAAAGATATCAAAAATATTTCGACCGATTAAATTTTTTGTCTCAAGACCCAATTCTTTGTTCCATTGTTTGAAGGTTTCGTTAAAAAGGAGGATAGATAAATTCTCATCAACAACATGAATAGCTTTGCCAATGGAGTCAATCGTTGAGTGGTATTGTTGTTCTGAATGTTTTAGCAGATCTTCTGTTTCCTTTCTAATCTGTATTTCCTTTTTAATGTTATCATGCGCCAAACAGGCATCTATTGCAATGCTCAACTTTTCTGAGAGACTGAGAAGCATATTGGCTAAAGTTTCATTAACAATTTCCTTATTTGTATAAACCAGTTTAATTATTGCAACATTTTTTACAGGAACAATTAATATTGATTGTTCTTTTCCTGTTATTTTAAAACAGTATTGAAAGAAATCCTTATCGTCTCTGTTTTTTATTACGGGTCGTTGGTTTTCCCATATTTTTTCAAAAATATCTTGAAGAGAACTGACCCTTTTTTTAATATCTGCTTTAGTTAATAATGAACCTGCTCTTGCGCCTAATTTGATATTCTCACCCTCTTTTTCACGAAGCCAGATACTTCCTCTTTGAGCATTTGTTTTATGGACAGTTGTATGAATAACATCGTGAAGCATTTCTGAAAGGTTCAAACTGTTACCAATGGCAAGTGCACATTCGTAAGAAATGCTAAGTTTTTGAATGACAGATGTATTTTGTTTCTCCATTATTTATTCTCCCATTCCTATCCGTTCAGGCTCGGCCCGTCTAGGCTCCCGATATACCCCCGATTAAATCGGGGGGAGACTGGCCTAACCGAGACTAATAACTACAGTTTTATTATATAATTCTATATATTTATCACCTGTAGATGCGATTTCACCTAAACTTAAAAATCCAAATAACAAAACCCCTGTTCCTGCTTTGTTTTCAATAATTTTTAATTCATCCTCAAATCTATCTTCTAGAAATAAGGCTCTTGTAATGCAATCAATAATTAGAGCTTTTGTTGAGGATGTTTTCTTTTTGCTTTCAAAAGCATTTCTAGCTTGCGATGTTGCCAAACCTGCGGCAGCTATTAATTTTTCAGGACTTCCTTTCATAATCATCAATATGGAATTTTCAGGTATTTCGCTACTTAATAAGATATTGTTTTCTGCGTCAAATTCAATAGGAACCCGAAGGATGATTTCGTTGTCATATTTTAACATTCCAAGTGGGTATGATTTTGCAATCTCAAGGAAATTATCTTTGGTTAATTTGACTCCAGCATCTTTCTCAACAATTTTTTTATAATACTTAAACGCTGGTTCCCAGTTAATTGATTTCAAAATATGTTTCTTTACACTGCTGGCAGTAGCAGGACCATAGATAGTTTGCCAACCGTGATTAACTCCGATGGATATGTAATCCTCAATAGAAGCGATAATAGCTCCACCTGCAAAGTAATCGTCACTTGTAAATAAAGATGGGCGTTTCATATCTATCAAACTGCCTGAGCCACCACCAATGAAAGTCATCTCTTTTCCGCTTATTTCATATAAAGTTTCTATAAGTAAAGGAATATTATTTGCCCAACCATCATTAAGTATAAAGAGAGTCTCAGTGTTTTTTGATATTAGTGTTTCTGGTAGGGCACCTTTAAAATCATTTAGATTTTTTATCACTTCAAGTGAAACAGAGGACTTAAATGAACAACCAACTACTCCCTGTTTAAACCGAGAACCATTATAGATTACTTCCGGGAAGATACCACCCCACACAGGGATTTTCATCTTTTTAAGAAGAGGTTGTATCTTTTCATAATCAAATTTTATTTCTTCTGCAACAAGTAATAGAATTCCTGTAGCATTGTCTTTACCAAGTTCATTTAGAAAGGGTTTCCACCCTTTTACCTTTTTACCTTCAAAAAACTCTATTTTTTTAAACATAATTCTAATTGACTATTTTCTATTGACTATTTTCTATTGACAAAACCTTTCAATTTTCAATTGATTTCCTTGCAGTCTTCCTGGATGAGATAAAAATTGCTGTTAATTCTTCCGCTTCCTTTAACAAGGATTCAACAAGTTCCTTTTTCCGTAGTTTTTCCTCAATGATAAACTCCAGCCAAAAATACGACTCATCTACTTCTTCTATTACAATACTCAATTTTGAAATGAAGCTTGCTCTGGATTGAGCAACACAAGAAGCTCTATAATTTGAAGCAACAGATGTTGCAGATCGTATTAATTGCCCCTTGATATGATTACTTAAATATGTATTGGGTAATGACATTGTAAGCTTAACACAGCGATGCGCAAACGCCTTTGTTCTCTGCATTAATTCTTTCTTATCCATGATTAATTTGTTATCTTTTATCTTCGATTTCTAATTTTTAATTGACAATCGTCAATAGTAAATTGTCAATAGTAAATTGTCAATAGTTTGTTTACACTCCATATTTCCTTTTTTCACTGAGTCGTCCTAAAAGTTTATTTATTTCTTCTTTTAATTCAATAACACGGGATTCTCTATTCTTAGTAATATTATAATAAAGTTGAAGTTCACTCATTTTTTCTTGCAATTTTTTATTTGCTTGTTTTCTTTCTGTGATATCTCTGCCAAAACTAACGGTTCCAATAACTTTTCCATTTTTATAAAATAGTAATATCCTATACCAATATTTTTTAAAGCTTGTGCTTCTCCTTTAATGTAGTCCAATTTTTGTGATAATTCTAAAGCTTGATTGCCGTATTCTACTGCTTTTTGGGGTGATTCGTTCCAGTAGGCTTTTCCTAATTCATTTAAAATATCAACCTTTTCTATACCGGTAGCTTTTTCCAACTGCGACTCAAGACTGTCTATTTTCGTTTGAGAAAACAGAAGATTGCTATAAATAAAGAAAATAAATAAAATAATTAAATACTTTTTCATATTAACAATACACTAATTAGGCCTTAAGACTCATCAGACTGGACTTCACACCGATTCATCGGGGTGGAGTTCAGGATGCTCTTTCGTCTCGAGTCCAGTCTCGCTGTCGCTCCTCTGAACTCGAGTCTTCATTCTAAGAGGAGTTCAGCAAACTCTTTCTCCTTGAGATATTTCTTATAACATTTTATTTGCTGTTTATATAATGTAGCATTTCCAAAATATATTTTCAGCAATTCATCATTAAATAAGATATCATTTCTTTTACCTATCCATTCAAGATAATTAGAATATTTCCAATCCGAAAGATTATCCACTAATCCTGCTTTTTTAGGATTATAATGAATATACTGGCAGAGAGAAATTATATAATTTTCTTTTTTTATTCTCTTATGTTGTAAAGGTCCTTGGTATAAACGTCCTTTTCTTACATATTTACTATTGTAATGTTGCACATAAGAGTTATTTAAGTCATTGAAAATTTGATAAATAGGTTTGTCATCGTCTTGTCGTAGAAGAAAATGAAAATGATTTGGCATCAAGCAGTATGCAAAAACAGAAGCAGGATAAGCAATAATTTTTGGTTTGAATTTATCCAAAAAATATGAATAATCATCATCACTTACGAAAAGCAATGTATTATTTATAGAATGATTATAAAGATGGAAATACTCTCCTTTTATAAATTTTTCTTTTTTACATCGCATAGTTTTTATTCTTCCTTAAGCAGACTAGACTTCACGCCGAATTTATTCGGAGTGGAGTTCAGAATGCGAACATTCCGACTCAAGTCCAGCGTCGCTACGCTCCTCTGGACTTGAGTCTTCATTCAACCACTTTATACTTTGCCTCTTTACCCAATTTCTCAAGAAGTTCATTTACCTCCTTTTTCAGTTCAATCATTCTTAATTCTCTTCCAATAGCTAATTTGTTGAAAGCTTCCAATTCTTCATTTTTCTTTTTAAGTGCTTCTTCTATTTGCTTGCGCTCAACGACTGCGGAAAACTCTGTTGCTACTGCTTTGCCAATATTAATATCATCCTGGCTCCAGTTGTGTACTTTGTCATCATGAAGATAGAGAACGCCATTAATATTACCATTAGAATTTATACAAGGTATAATAAGATAAGCAATCAATTTTGCTTTTTGCCATTTTTCTTTATATTTTTCGTACCAATATTTTTCACGCACATCATTAACTACAGAAATTTCTTTTTTTTCATACGCAGCCTTTGTATCTTCTCCTCGTTTAGTAATTGGAATAAGCGATTCAATACCCGGGAAGTTTTCTCTTTCATCTGAAATTTGCCAATCCTTTTTTGAATCAACTTTTGCTCTAAATACGACACGGGGGAGATTTAGCCCAATTCTAATAGCTTTTAAAGCGATTAAAATAGCTTTTTTAAAATCAGGTTCAAGAAGACTTAGAACTACATCTTGTAAAATTTTTCTGTTGCGTAGTTCTTGTTTCAAAGATTTTTCAATGTTTTTCAAAAGAGTAATATCACGCTGTGTTCCCCAACAGCGGATTAGAGAGCCATTTTCAATAATTCCGATTAGATTATTGAGATACACATGAATTATTCCTTTAATATCAGGTTCATGGGATTCTCCATCAATAAGCCGAAAGTCACTGTGGATAAAGTTTTTTAGGTATTCAATATTTCTTTTATCAGTAGGAACAAGAAGATTTTCCAGCTTGGTTCCTATTATATCTTCTCTCTTTTTAAATCCATACATTTGTGCCATCATATTGTTGCATTCAACAAGAGTTCCAGTAGCATAGATTTGTTCTATAATCTCATCTTCGTCAAGGTCAATAGGAATTGGCTCGGCAGATTCAAAACACCAGATACCTTCTGAGCTGCTCTGTATAAATGCACGATAGCGTTCCTCGCTTCTTTTTAACTTTTCAGCAGATATTTTTTGTTTCTGCTCTATTTTCCATTGAGTTAGTGCTTTTTTTATTACATCAGGGATTATTTCAAGGTATCTCCCCAAAGGGTCTTTTACTATGTAATCCTGGGCGCCTAATTTGATTGCCTCTGCAGCGATAGATTCGTTCCCAGAGGCTGCTACAAAAACAACTGGGACATTTAGTTTGTTCTTCTTTATCTCTTTTAAAAGTTCAAGGCCATTCTCATCTGGGAGTTTATAATCAATTAGAACTATATCAAATGAGGCGGAGCAAAGATGTTGGATTGCATCTTTTCCTTGCTTTACCCAAAGTATTTTGCAGTCAAGCTCACTCTTGTCCAATGCTCTATTCATAGCAATGTAATCATGTTTGATATCTTCAACAAAAAGGATTTTTAACTTTTTTTTCATAATTTTTTCTCCCATATTTTTATTATTTTTCTCACTGAGTCCACAGGGATAATCGGCGATGTAGAGAGGGATGTATTTTCATTTCATTTTTGGTTATCTTTTATAATCAATCTTTTATGGCAATTCAGACATTGTCCAGTATATTTGAATCTCACGAATGGCGTTTGAGAAATTTTCAAAATCCACAGGTTTTTGGATAAAAGTATTGCAGCCGAGTTGATAGCTTCTGATGCGGTCAATTTCTTCTTTTGAGGTTGTAAGCATAATCACTGGAATTGACTTAAGTTGTGGATCTTTTTTGAGAATACCGAGGCATTCAACACCATCCATTATGGGCATTCTTATATCCATTAGTATGATGCCTGGTCTTGGAAATTTTTCAGAATCAGAGTATTTACCTTTATGGCGGAGAAATTGAAGACATGCCTCACCATGAGGGACTACGAAAAGAGAATTTGTGATTTTATGAAGTTTCCAAGCCCGTTTAACAAAAATAACATCATGCTTATTGTCTTCAACGAGGAGAACAGGGAAATCTTTCCATATATTACTCATTTTACTATACCACCTATATTTGTTCTCTGTCGTTACCCAGTTTTTTGGTGTAATTGTTCTGCCTTTATTTTCGGCAAGACAAATGTAAAGATACTACCTTTACCTGGCGTTGATTCTACCCAAATGGTGCCGCCATGTTGTTCTACAGCCTTTTTAACAATTGCCAGTCCAATACCTGTACCCTCATATTCTTCTTGGGTATGCAGTCGTTGAAAGATACCAAATATCTTATCAAAATGGCGGGATTCAATTCCAATTCCATTATCGCGTACAGAGAACTCCCATGCATCTCCTATATCCCTATGTTCAATTGAGATGTGAGGCTTTGAGGACTGATTAAATTTAAAGGCATTTGATAATAGGTTGGAAAATATTTGTTCCATCTGGATTTCGTTGGCTTGAATTATAATATCTTCTTTTGGAAGAGTTATCTCAACATTTTCATCTGGGTGCAACTGGGAGACAAGGCGAGACAGGAGCTTGCCAATATTTACATTGGTTATCTTTGGTATAGTTCTTCCTATTATAGAGTATTCCAGAAGGTCTGTTACCAGTTCCTCCATATGCCATGCATTTTCTGCAATACCCTGGATATATTCCCGTCCAATTTCATCTAAACTATCACTACAATCCTCTTGAAGGAACCGGCAATAGTTGTTTAGTGCGCGTAGAGGAGCACGAAGGTCGTGTGAGACCGCATAAGTGTATTGGGATAACTCATCATTAACCTTCCTCAACTCTTCTATCTTGTGTTCAAGTTCCAGTGAATATTTTTTAATTTCTACTTCCATTTGCTTCCGCTTGGTAATGTCAGTATAAACTGCCACTGCTCCAACTAATTCATTTCCTATTAATATTGGTGAACCAGCCATCACTACATCCACAGGGGTATCATCCTTCCGATATCGGACGGTCTCTATAGTTGGTATATTTTCTCCAGCTAATACCTGTTTGCTATAAAGTTTTGCTTCCTCAAATTTATCAGCACCTGCAATTAGGTCATCAATATCCTTACCTATCATCTCTTTTTTTGAATATCCGAAAAGTTTCTCAGCTACCTGATTACACATAATTATCTTATGATGGGCATCCATAGTAATTATGGCATCAGGAGCATCAGCAAGCACTGCTTCCAGATAAAGGCGGCGTTCTTCGTTTTCCATCTCTGCTTTCTTGCGATGACTTTCTAATTTTTCCAATTCAGCAATTCGCCTACGCAGTTTTGCCAGTTCATCTACAAGTTCTTTTTTTGTCTTACCTTTATTAATCATTTTGTATATCTCCTAAAAGAGAAATAAATATTATAGAAATTTTTTGTCAAACTTTATTATAAAAAATGTGCATAACCTCACCAGTGTGCGGTGTTCTTCCCATCACTTTGGACTTTAAATATATTTTGCAAAAGTAAAAATAATTTTGTAAAATAAAAGTTTTTATTAAAAATTTTGAGAGCGATAAAACTTGACTTAAAAATAATTCAATAAAAAATTTTACAGAAAATAATTTTTCAGGAGATATAATGCTAAGAAATAGCAAAGGTTTTTCTATTTTTACTATAATAAGTATTATTGCTTTTGCTGCAATAATTTTTATACTTTTAATACCACAATTTTATAATGTAAGAGCAAAAGAAAAGCAAGAGCAATGTATTGAAAATATGGAAAAAATAAAAAAAGCAATTGAGGAATATATGGCTGATAGACACCAGTCATTTAATGGTGACCTTGTAGAACTGGTTCGTACTGGTTATCTAAAATATTCGTATGAATGTCCTGAAAATGGGGTTGGGGATAAGTATATTGCAAGTGGTGATTTTAATACTGGTGAGGTAATAGTTAAATGTCCTAATCAGGCTGAATTTCCTGACCATATTTTAAAATAGATTTTAACATAGATAACAAAAAAGGCGACCAGTTAATAGACTGACCGCTTTTTTTAAAATTTACATTTTAAAGAATTCACTTCTCCAGTCTTTTATGTTAGCATCCTCTTTAGCTTTCTGATACCAGGTATTGTAAGCTTGACTATCTTTGCTCGCTATCATCTTTTCTTTAAGTTTGCTTTCTTCTTCTTCAAATTTTTGCATATCGGCAGGTTGGAACTCAACTAATTTAGCTAAATAATATTCTTTTTTACCTCTAATCAAAGATGATATTTTTCCAACTTTTTTCAAATCAAGAATAGCCTTATTTAGACCCTCTTCTCTACCTATATCCTTAATATAGGCTTTCTGTGCTATCAGTTCTGTATTAACAATTTCAAGATTGTTATTCTCTGCTATATTATAGAAATTATCTGGATTAATTTGTGTAGCAATACTATCTGCCTTAATAAAGAGTAAGTCCATTTTTTTACTTTGTTCAATATCAGTAGCTATCTTATCTGTTGCTGTCACCAAATCTTGATAATGTTTTCCAATTTTATACGAAATCATTGCAATAAAATAGTCTCCCGATACACTTAGATAAGGTTTTGCCACTGCACCAAGTTTATTTGAATACGCAAAGTCTATAAGAGTTTTTGACTTGCCAATTCCAGGAATATATTGCTCATCTTTTTTAAATTCTTTTGTTTCTTGAACTTCATAATTAAAGTTTCTTGCAACAACTTCAAAACTATCATCTTTACACTGTTCATAGAAATCAAAAGCAATTTTTTCAAGATTTTGTTTGGTTTCTGCACCAGGTTGTTCCTTAATCAAAATATGACTTGCTCTCACTTCTTTTTCACCATCTGTAATACGAGTATCTGTAACTTTGATAATATGCCATCCAAATCTGGTTTTTATTGGTTCACTCACTTCACCTTTTTTCAGAGAGAATGCTTTTTCTTCAAAAACTGGGTCCATTTTTCCTTTTCCAAAGAAATCTAAATCGCCACCTTTAGAAGCTGATGGACATTCTGAATATTCTTTTGCTAATTCTGCAAAATCTTCACCATCCAAAACCATCTGGTAAATTCTTTCAATTCTATCTTTTGCTTCTTTTACATCTGCTGGACCTGGTTCCAATGGAATTTTTGCATATTTAAGTTTTCTCTGGGGTCCAACCTTGAAATCTTCTATATTATTATGATAGTATTCTTTTATCTCTTCTTCAGTAACTTGCACAGAATCAATCATATCAAGAGGAAACACAATAATATCAGCTTTTGCCTTTGTATTTTTCTCAATATAATCTTTTTTGACTTCATAATCAGTAACAATAGCGACTGATTTTATGATATTCATAAGTTTTTCATATTGAAGAATTTTGTAGTAATAATTTTCAAGCCAGGACCAATCAATCTGGGGATTTTTGAGTGCTGATTTATATTTATTAATATCAAAATCACCATCAGTTTGGAAACCTTCATGTTGAAGAACAACATCAGGCGGCTCATTCAGCATTTTATTTGCAACTTCTCTGGATGAGACTTTAATATCAAACTTCTTGATTGCATTATCCAAAATAATGCTTTGCACTAATTGGTCCCAGGTTTGGTCATTAAGCTGCCTGTAAGTTTGTTCATCAATCTCTTTGTCTTCAGAGTTTTCAATATAGTTAGAATAGCTTTTCTGGAGCATTTTATAATATTCATCATATTTTATTTTATTTCCATCAATAATTCCAACATAATATTTTCCCTTGAACATTCCTGTAATGCCCATTGTACCCATTCCGCCAATAAACACAATTGCAATTATCCATATAATCGGTCTAGACATACTTCGCATTTTATTGAGCATATATATCTCCTTGTATTTAGTAAATTTTGATAAAAAATTTTGTTTATCAAAAACTATGCAAGTTTTTTCGAATTAATTTAAAATGTCAACAAGATTTTATTGACAGATAATATTCTTATTTTGTTTAGAATACATAACGTGGTTTACCCCGTCCCGATATATCGGGATTCATATTGTTATATAATTTTTATCCTCTTAGATGTGTTATATTTAACGGGGTGAACTGCAAAGATTAAAGGTGAAAGATTAAAATTCTAAATCAAAAATTTTATTTAAAAATTATAAATGATTTGTGAGGTATAAACATGGAAATGAATAAGGAAAAATTGCTATATCGTATTTTTAAAGAAGATGCTCAGGATAGAGGGATGGATATGAAAGAATTTTATCATAAAAGAAGAAGGGGACTTCTTCCATTCCTCAATTCCAAAGGGGAGGTTGTATGGCTCAAGAGAAAGGAGTTCAGGATTGCCACTGTAAGGAGAATAGACTATATAAAAAAGTCAAAAAAATCAAAGTATCATAGACATTCGCATCACCATGAAGATGCTGATTTCACTGGACCTATTACTCCCGAAATGGCTAAATACTTTTTCTTTGGGGCAGTCGCAGTGGTGTCGGCATATCTCTTCGTTAAATTTATAGAGTTCTTAGTATCGCTTTAGTTACTTATTTTTTCCCCTAGATTGATTAGACTTTTTCTTAACACTTCTCTTTTAAAATCTATTTCGTCTTTTTTAGTCACAAAAATTGGCTTGCCATAAATTATCTTTGCCGGTGAAAGGAACTTTGGAATTATAAAATTATCCCAACTATTTAGTATCCATTTTCGTCTTGCATTGCAAGACACCGGAATAATAGGTTTTCCGGTTTTATATGCTAAGTACAAAATACCATCCTGAACTTTTTCTTTTGGTCCACGAGGGCCATCTGGAGTAATTCCAATGTCGTACTGCGATGCAACATCAATCAATTTTTTCATAGCTTGCATGCCACCTCTTTTAGTTGAACCCCGCACAGCTTTATAGCCTAACCTTGAGCAGGCACGTGCTATATACTCACCATCTTTATGCTTTGAAACCAAAATGTGAATGTTCTCAAAACGATGTGCATAAGAGAGAATAAGCAGCCTGCTATGCCAGAAAGCATAGATTACTGTTCCATACTTTTTTTTGACACTATCTACATATTTTTTATTTATCCTTTGGATGCGTAAACTGCCAATAAGAATGTTTATCAAAGTGGAACCAAGTATCTGAACGATTTTATTTCTTGTTTTCTGTTTCATTAATCATTGAAAGAGCAATTTTTGCTACCCGCCAGTTGGCTGTTCGCTGTAATACTATGGAAGGCAGGGCAGATTCAGAAGCTTTCTTATTTCCTAACTTTTCTTGTAATATTGAAAGTTCTTCTTTCATCTTTTTATAATTTTTTTCATCATTAAGAATCAAATCAATATTATTGATAATGTTAGTTGGATTTACCTCTTTCTGAATTAATTCTGGAACAATCTTCTTACCTGCTACAATATTTGGTAAGGCTATCATGTCTATATTAACAAAATGCTTTGCAATTAGATAAGAAAGAAAAGAAGTTTTGTAAACCACAATCATTGGCGTGCCAATATACCCGGTTTCTAATGTTGAAGTTCCTGATTTTGAAATAACCAAATTGCAATATTTCATAAGTTCATAAATCTCATCTATAATTGAAATATAATTTTTTATCGGTTCAATGATTTGATAAAAATGTTTTTTGGAAACAGTATCTGCGAGAGATATGAGGAATTCATAATTATTTTCTCTTTTTTTCAGTTTTTGAATAGTTTTTACCATTTCTGGTAATATGCGGTTTATTTCAATATCACGGCTTCCTGGAATAAATGCAAGCCATTTTTTGCTTTCATCCAAATGATATTTCTTAGCAAATTCTTTTTTTGAAAGTTGAAATGTTATCTCTTCTGAAATAGGATGCCCAACAAACTCAACATTAGCACCAATCTGCTCGTATAACTCTTTTTCAAAAGGAAAAATAACTGCAATCTTGTCTGTATATCTCTTTATCTTATAGATTCGTTTCTTTTTCCATGCCCATACCTGGGGGCTGATATAATACAAAACAGGAATTTTCAACTTGTTGGCAATCTTTGCAATTCTGAGATTTAATCCTGGATAATCCACCAGAATTACCAAATTTGGTTTTCTTTTAATAAATTCTTTTTTAATTTTATTTATTACTTGATAAAAGAATGCAAGATGTTTTAGAACCTCTGCAAAACCAATTACAGAAAATCGTTCAAAAGGGAAAATAGATTCAAATCCAAGTTTTTGCATTTTGGGACCACCAATGCCCCAGAATTTTATTTTTGAATCCAGTTTCTGTATCTGCTTTAGAAATTCTGAAGTATGCAAATCTGCAGACCGTTCACCTGTTAATATGAAGATATTTTTCATAGAGGTTAGTTTTGGGAGGTTGATTTTTTCGTCAAGAAAACGAAAAATATTAACTCTATATTTAGAATGACTCTTTATTTATAGATATAGTATTGAAGGTCTATTTCTTCCATTTCATTTCTTGAAATTTGTGACAGTTGATACATCAATTCTTTTAGAGAAGATTCATAAGTGTTATAAGTTGAAAGATTTTTGAAAGAAGGAAATGAGATTTTTTGCTTTGTTGCAATTATTATTAGTGTTTCTGAATCCTCATTTTTCTCTGGAAGCAATCCAACTGGCAAAGAAAATGCATCTTTCTCATCAGGAAATTTAAAAACTTCGTTTGCTTGAACAAAATTGTTTTCTCTATATTCGTTTGGAAAAAGCATTCCCACAGACTCGTTAGAGTAAAGGCAAAATATAGATAAATAACAATCTTTGGTTGGTAGAATTGAAATTTCAAGTTCTTCACCTTCCTTAAAATATTCCTTATTAAGTTCAGCCTTCAAATTAAAGTAAGGGTCTCTTTCACCTTTTTGCTTACCGACTTTTACTTTCAAAGTAACTATTTTTTTAAAGATATTTCCATAGGTTGCTACCCTTTCGTTTAGGATTTCTTTTTCTAATATTTTTGCTTCGCTGCTTAGGTTTACCAGCTGAGAAAAATGATCAATTAGGATTTTGTTATTGCTTTCAGAAGTAATTTTGAGGGTTGTTGCGTTAACCATTACACCACTGTAATATTCAATTACTCTTTTGCAAGCATTTTGTACTGCAAGTTCCCTTGCTTGCTCTGGAGTAATATTTTCTATAACAGCAGAACCAGTTACCTCAAACCAGTCATTGCTCAAATCTTTAATCTCTTGTTCGTCTGTTTGATAAATTGTCTTAACTTTATGTGGTTGGTCTGGAATGATAGTTTTGTTTTGAGAACATGTTAGTATAAAAAAAGTTATAAGTAATAAAACTAAAATATGTTTCATAATATCCTTCTTAATATTTGTAGCACAATCGCCTCGATTGTGAGGTGTGAATTCCGACTTTGTTTTCAATTTTTTCGCGATAAAACGGACACTTGCGTTACAAGTTGATTAATACTCCACAATAATTTTATCCGAATCACCAATTACCTGTCATACCTCATTACCAAGCCCCAGCTTGGTAATGTAATGTTATTGCGTTCCCAAGCAAGGGCCTGGGAACGAGAGGAAAAATTCGATAAACTCAATTTATAACTTAAGTCAAGTTTCGCTCTGCTCAACTTAACTCAAGTTCTTCAATACCTCCACCACAACCTTATCCACATCACCAATTACTTGCGGTGTCTGCTCACGGTTGTTCAACCTTCTTGCCATATAAGGAACATTGTCATCAATATAATTTTCTCATACCTCATTACCAAGCCCCAGCTTGGTAATGTAATGTTAAGATTATTTTCTAAATCAAATTCAAGTTCTGCTACTTCGTTCTTGGATCTTTTTGATCTTCTTGCCTGATAGAATGATATTAATAGATTATCCCAAACATATATCTTTGAATACAAATATCCTATTCTCTTTGGCATAGTTCATTTTGTTTTTAGTGATTCTTTATACCAACCACCAGTCTGTCTTCCTATTTCATTTATAGACTTTGCTAAATATTCATAATGTTTAATCGTAATTAAATTTACTTCTTTACATAATCTCACATAATATCGTAGAATTTCCAAATCTATATTCGCTTTTATTAGAAGTTGAGTTTTTTTCTTTGAAAAGCGTGTATTAATATACTTCTCCATTAAATCATAAAGATGATTTTCTATCCTTGTTCTTAAGGTATATCTGTAATTCCTGGGAAACTTAGAAATCTTTGTAAAAACCATTTTATCAAATCATATAAATCTATAAGGGCCTTAACTTCTTTTATATTGTTCATTATCTAAACCTTCACAAGTGAGGTCACTTGTTTTACAAAAATTTTTCGACCCCGACTTTGTCGGGTTAAAAGGGTAAAAGAATAAAAGGGAAAAGAGTTACAACTATTTTGTCCTGCAAAAACGAGAACCATAATCGTAGTCGCAGAAACCTAGAATGCCGTAACCGCGCCCAGCACAACGACAGTAGCTGCCGTAGCTGCTCCAAGAACCGCCACGCAAAATGCGATATGTTCCACTTTTAGGACCCTTAGGATTATTCTTTGGACTATTTGAATAATAATTCTCATCATACCAATCCCAGCACCACTCCCACACATTGCCACTCATATCATAGATACCAAGCTCATTGGGCTGTTTCTTTCCTACTGGATGGGTTTTGCTCCCTGAATTTTTTGAATACCAGGCAACTTCATTAATATTGTTGCTGCCGGAGCCGGAGTATTTATACGAACCAGAGGTTCGTGCTACTGCTGCATATTCCCATTCTGCTTCTGTAGGTAATCTGTAGCCATTTGCAGAAAAATCGCATTTTGTGTTTTTGCCACTGCCACTGTAACAAGTCATTAAACCTTCCTGTCTGCTTTTTTTATTGCAGAATTCAACTGCATCATACCAACTTACTTGTTCAACTGGTAAATTATCTCCTTTGAAATATGAAGGATTATTGCCCATTACTTCTTTCCATTGTTTTTGGGTTACTTCATATTTCCCAATATAAAAATCACCAACCCTTACTGTATGGACTGGTTTTTCATCACTATCTCCACTTGTGCTTCCCATCTGGAAGGAACCACCTTTTACAAATACCATACCCCTTGGTACAACATTTACTTTGAAATTAACAGTCCAACCCTTTAAGCTTCTTCCTTCAAGGACAGGTTCCCAGCATATTTCGTGATTTTTCCCTGGTTTTACATCATTCAAATCTCCAGCAATAACTTCTGGCTTTATTTCGGTTCCATCTTTATTGGTTGCTGAAGGAACAATATTGTAAGTGTCATTTCCGGAAAGGTCGTAAGTAATAACAATTCTGCCGTTTTCTATTTTTTGTTGTATATTGGAAATTGGTTGGGAGAAGAGGGTTGATGTAAAAATAATAAATAAAAAGCAATATAAAATAACTTTTTTCATAAATTTTTCCTTTTTTAGGTTTGTTCTTCTAATGAAAAAGTGTTAATGTTTAGTCCAGGAATTTATGGTTACAACCTTCTTAAGGTTAATGGGAATATTCACTTAAAGCTCTTTTAATCTGAAATAACAATTCCTCATTGGTTTCGTTTTTCAGCAATTTTTTTAGGAATTTTTTATTGCTTTTGCTCTTACATTTTACAAAATATCCTATAAGATGTTTCTTTGAACGGACAGTTGCTTTTGAATAATTTTTCAGGATAATTTTTTCTGCGTCTACTCCTATTTTTGCCAAACCAATTTCTGCTGAATAACGAACCTCCTGGAATTCGTCATCTGTGGCAGCAATCAAAGGTAAAATTGCATCATGATTATTAATCTTTTGTAAAGCGATTGCACTTTCTCTTCGAACTGTTACAATGCTATCTTTAAGACTTTCAATAAATAATGGGATTGCTGTTGGGTAGCCTAGGTCACCAAGTGCTTTTATAGATGATGCTCTATAAGAAGGATTATTGCTTTGTGTATATTCTGCTAATATTGGATAACTGCTTTCATCCTTGATTTTTCCCAGAATCAGCATAGTAAATCTAATCTTATTTTTAACAGAATCTTCTAGAACTTTATGTAGATATGCCACGGCAGATTTTCCAATTTTTGGAATCATTTCATACAATGCTTGCGACTCTCTTGCACTTTCTGTATTTAGTTTATCAACAAGAAAAAGCATCGCAGAATCTCCCATTGCAATTACCTTTTCTCGTGCTGGTTTGACCAAATATTGAAATTTCTGTGAAGCTGCTGAAGCCTGCATAAAAAGTGTTTCAATATCCTCTCCAAGCGGCTCATCTGCAGGTTCCATGTCATATTCTTTACTTGGCGCAAGAGAATCTAAATAAGAATTTTTTGAATCAATACCGATTCCGTAAGTTGAATGAATCCAATAATTATTATTTTCTCCCCGGGGTGAGCCATAAAAATCATTGCCATTCAAATCCAAAAATAGACCTATATAACCAAATCCTCTTCTTAAATCAGAATAACCCATAGTTATATCTCGCTTTGCAATATAGCCATCATCTCCATTTGCATCAAGGAAAAAACTGATTGCATCAGCATTACCAGCACCTTGAGATAAGTCATAACAAACATAGTTGTCATCTCCTTGAAAGTCATATAATCCGCCGAAAGCATAGTCATGTCCACAGCCTTGTGAGACCCCTTTTGAATTATAATTATCGTTACCAAAATAATCTATCAGAGCGCCAAAAGCAAGATGCACTCCTGAGCCTTGTGCGTATTGATAGGATTTATAATGGTCATTTCCTTCTTTATCAACAAGTCCACCTAAAGCATACCAATACGCAACACCTTGACCGTAAATATCTGAGAGGTAATTATCATTACCGCTTTTATCAGCTAAGATGCCAATTCCACCAGAATAATATGGTCGCATACCGAATCCAAATCCTTGCGAGAGACTTTCAAAGTGCTCGTCATAGCGAAGTATATCAACATATTTTTGTGTTACAAGATAATTGTCATTTCCAGAATTGTCTATAAGTCCGCCGAAACCCCAGCAGAAGCCAAATCCTTGTCCGTACAGGCAGCATTCATAAGTATCATTGCCATCGTTATCAAGTAGTAATCCGATACCATAAGCGCCGCCACCTTGCACCATATTTTGGGCAAAATATTTGTCATCTCCTTTTTTATCTGATAAAATTCCAATACCGAAATAGCCAATTCCTTGAGAATAATTCTTTGCTGAGTATAAATCGTCTCCTTTATAATCAATCAGAAAATTTAGACCAAAATATCCAGCACCCTGGCAAAAATCTTCTCCAATGTAAATATCATCTCCTGAATAATCTAATATTACACATAATTTATTTTCTTTTGAAAATTTGTATATATCGTTTCCAGTATAATCAATTACAAAAATATAGTCGCTAATATTCGTATTGTTAGAAGGATTTATAGCAATTTTTCCATATTCGGTTTCTAACGCAATCTTATCATTGAAAAACAAGGAATCATCTTCAGCCTGAGGCTGATCCGCCTCTGGCGGAGAAGATAATACAAGAGTATCAATTCTTGAGAGCAATTTAGAAGTTAATATTGCGGCATTAACTAAATTGTTTCTTTTTAATTTGGCTGCGATTTTTCCGAACTTTTTGTTTTTCTTTCTGGATTCCTCTTCATCATCTTTAAGGTCTTTCAAACTTTTTTCTTGCATATCTTCGGACTGTAAGAAATATTCTTTTGCATATTTTTTTAGAAATGCCATTTCGCTATCAGAAAATGTAGAATATGCAGAATCAATATTACTCATAATCTCTGGAAGTTCGGTTAATATTACTGTTACAATCTTCTTATTAACTGGATGAAGTTCTTCAAATGAAATTTCTAATTGAAATTCTTTGGGTTTGGCTGTTTCAGATTTTTTAGCATCAACATCCAAAAGTTTTGAATCAAAAATAATCAAAGAATCAAGGTTTTCAGTATTTTGAAAGTGATAATCAGCAATAGAGTCGCACGCATCAAAAGTAGATAAAGGTTTATTGAATAATTTATTTATCAAAAAAAGACGAAATGTGTCGGCATTTGACAGATTAAGGTTAAAAGTAAGGTCTTTCCTTGTCATCTTAATTTTTGATAAGGCAGAATCTATATGAGTATTCTGCAAGATATCTAATGGTTGAAAATTGTCTGCATATAAATAAATTATACTCCCACAAAGTAGAAATATTATAAAGAATTTTTTCATTTAATCTCCTAATTTACACTTAGATTAAGACATTTTGGAAATTTATGTCAAAGTTTTAGCAAGAATCCTTTTATAAAAAAAATTATTCCTCAAAAAAATCCTTGACGCCTTTTTCAAAACCTATTTAAATAACTATCAAAATCAAAAGGAACTGCTGGTTTCTACCTTATGGCGTCAAGGATTGCCAATAAGGCTAAATAAAAAATATGTAGGAGGTGAGCACAGCAGTTGCTCACCTTTTTTAATGGAGGTGAAGATAACTGTAAGCAGAAGATATTCAAGATGGCAGAAGCCAGGAAGAAATAAGAATAGAAAGCGAATCAATAATCAAATTAGAGATTCTAAGGTTCGTCTGATAGGTCCAGAAAAGGAATCATTTGGGATTGTTTCTATTAATGTTGCTTTAGATAAAGCAAGAGAGTATGGTTTAGATTTAGTTGAAATTGCGCCCAGTGCCAATCCACCTGTTTGTAAGATTATTAATTATAGTAAGTTCTTATTTGAGGAATCAAAAAGAGCAAAAGAAGCAAAAAAGAAGCAACAATCAGTACATTTGAAAGAGGTAAAATTTCGCCCAAGAACAGATGACCATGACTATAATTTCAAGTTAAATCATATAAAGAATTTCCTGGATAAGAGCAACAAAGTAAAAATCACAGTACAATTCCGCGGTAGGGAGATGACTCATAAGAAATTTGGTTATGATTTGATAGAAAGATTACGGAAAGATTTAGAAGAATTTGGTGCTTTTGAAAATAAACCAAAGATGGAAGGTAGATTTTTAGTTACCTTTGTGATAAGTAAAAAGAAAATATAAAAATTTTTAAAAATTTTATACTTTTCCATTACTTTCTATAAAAGTATTTATAAGAATTCAAAATATAAAATAATAGATTGAAATAACATATAGGAGTTTATATGCCAAAGATGAAAACGAGGAAATCTGCTGCCAGGAGATTCAGTAAAACCGGAAGCGGAAAAATAAAGAGGAATAAGGCTTATCGGGGTCATTTTATGACAAAAAAATCCTCTAAACAAAAAGCGAATCTTAGAAAAGGAGGATTAGTTTCATCTGCTGATAAAAAAAGAGTAAAAAGTATGTTAGCATCCTAATAACATCAAACTCCATATGAGCCTTCGGCTCGTCAAAAATAGTCATATGCTTTTTTTGAGCGTCATAAATAGCATAATGACAGCGAACAAAGTGAGCATTATGACGGTTTCAGCCATTAGAATTTATAATTTAGGATTTTAAATAAGGAGTTGTTATGTCAAGAGTAACAAACAATGTAGCATCAAGAAAAAGAAGGAAGAAGATTCTGAAACACGCAAAAGGATATAGAGGTGGTCGTAAACTTTATCGTGCAGCTCGTGAAGCAGTTGAAAAGGGTTGGCAATATGCATATCGGGACCGTAGAAATAGAAAAAGAAATTTTAGAAGATTATGGATAATTAGAATCAATGCTGCGGTAAAAGAACACGGTTTAAACTATAGTCAGTTTATTTTTGGGTTAAAAAAGTTAAAGATAGATTTAAATAGAAAGATGCTTTCTGAACTGGCTATCAACAATCCAAAAACATTTGCGTCAATTGTAAAATCTGTCAAAAAGAAACTTGAAAAAGAGTAACAATAGTGAAAGAAGAAATTCAGATTTTAAGACAGAAAGCTCTGGAAGAGATTCCTAATTGTAAAAATTTGAAGGAACTTGAAAGCCTTAGAATTAAATTCTTGGGGAGAAAAAGCAAACTATCTTCATTATTGGGCCAAATAGGGAGACTTTCAAAAGAGCAGAGACCTATAATTGGTAATCTATTAAATCAGACAAAAGAAGAGATTGAAAAACTAATCTGTGTAAGAAAAGAGGCGCTTTTAATTATAAAACAGAAGAAGTCTAAAACTAAACCAGAGATAGATATTACTCTTCCCGGCAGACCAATTGAAACTGGTGCTAAACATCCTTTATTCCAGGTATGGGAAGAAATTGAAGATATTTTTATAAGTCTCGGTTTTGAAATTGCTGAAGGTCCAGAAATTGAATCTGAGTATTACAATTTTGATGCATTAAATACTCCAGAATGGCATCCAGCAAGGAATCTCAGTGACACTTTCTATCTAAAAAATGGGATGCTACTCCGCACAGAAACCTCGCCTGTACAGATTCGGGTAATGGAGAAATACAAACCACCCATTCGTATAATAGCACCCGGAAGATGCTATCGTAATGATAAGCCTGATGCCTCACACTCGCCTGTTTTCCACCAATTTGAAGCATTAGTCGTTGATGTCGGTATTACATTTGCTGATTTGAAGGGCACTCTGGATTCTTTTGTAAAAAGATTCTTCGGCGAAAAAACGCATTCCCGTTTCAGACCACATTTCTTCCCTTTTACTGAACCAAGTGCTGAGATTGATATTTTGTGTATAAATTGTGGAGGGAAAGGATGTAAATTATGTAAGAATACAGGCTGGTTAGAGATGGGCGGTGCAGGAATGGTTGACCCAAAAGTTTTAGAAGAAGTTAAATACGATTCAGAAAAATACACCGGTTTTGCATTTGGTTTAGGTATTGACCGTATAACTATGCTGCGTTATGGAATTTCTGACATCAGGATGTTATTGAGAAATGATTTGAGATTTTTAAGGCAATTTGTATAGTCTACCACAATCCCCAATTAAATCAGGGACGGGAGACAATGGATGATGAAAATAATCAAGTATACAGAGTTAATTATGAAATCATCTGATCTAACAGGATTTGTAATTCTGTTTATTAAAACACCATTAAAAATGGCGTTAGGATCATTGCAATGTACTTGTAATTCATAATTTTACATTTATCTCTGTGTGCTCTGTGCCTCTGTGGCAAAAGGATTTTCAGATGAAAATAAGCTATAATTGGTTGAAAGAATTTATCCCAATAAAGCTTTCTGTCAAAGAGTTTTGTCAGAGACTTACAATGTTTGGAATTGAGGTTGAGGGAATTACTCATCTTGGTGATGAATATGAAAATATCGTTGTTGGTAAAATTTTGTCTGTAAACTCACATCCGAATTCAAATAAATTATCAGTCTGCATCGTAGATGTGGCAGGAGACAAGCCAATATCTGTTATTTGTGGAGCACCAAATGTCAAAGAAGGTCAATATGTTCCTGTTGCAAAAGTTGGTTCTATTGTTGGGGATTCTCAGATTAAAAAAGTTAAAATTCGTGGGATAGAATCTCTTGGGATGATCTGTTCGGAAAGGGAATTAGGTATTTCCAATGACCATTCTGGAATTATGGTTTTAAGGAATGATTGGAATATAGGAACCCCTTTTGCAGAAGTTTTACAAATTGATGACTATATCATAGATGTAGAAATTACACCAAACAGGCCCGATCTTTTAGGAATGCTGGGGATTGCTCGCGAAGTTGCAGTTATGCTGAATAAAAAGTATACTCTACCTAAAATAGAATTTGAGCCTGATATGTCCGGAAAACAACCAACTTCAGAACTTATATCAGTAGAAATTAATGCTCCAGAACTTTGTCCTCGTTATTGCTGTAGGGTTATTAGAGATATTACTGTTAAACCTTCACCAAAATGGATGCAAAAAAGGCTTAAAGCCATTGGGTTGCATCCCATAAACAATATCGTAGATGTAACAAATTATGTCTTAATGGAATATGGTCATCCGCTACATGCTTTTGATTATGAGAACATTTCTGGAAACAAAATTATAGTTCGTAGAGCAAAGGATGGCGAGAAAATAAAACTTCTTGATGAGGATGTTTATACCTTGTCCTCTCAAAACCTTGCCATTGCTGATATTGAAAAGCCGATTGCTCTGGCAGGTATTATGGGAGGAATTAATAGCAGCATTCTCCCTGAAACAAAGGATGTTGTTTTAGAATGTGCATGTTTTAATCCAAGAAATATCCGTGCAACATCTCTTTATCTAAATCTTGAATCTGAATCTTCATACAGGTTTGAAAGAGGGATGGACCCAAACAGATTAGAAGAAGTAATTGACCGTGCGGCACAGCTAATTCAGATAACTGCCGGTGGAGAAATATGTAAAGGTATTGTAGATATCTATCCTGATAAGGTTTTGCCTAAAAAAATCTTTTTGCGAACTAACAGGGTAAATAACATTTTAGATACACAACTACAGCCTGAGACCATAAAATCATACTTGCAAAAATTAGAATTTTTGGTTTATGAAAAAGGCAAAGATTTTGAAGTAACTATTCCTACATTCCGCTTGGATTTGGAACGGGAGATAGATCTTATAGAAGAGATCGCACGATGTTATGGTTATAAAAATATTCGTTCTCAATTTACATTACCGCGAATAGAAAATATTCTTAAAAGAAAGACGATACGAAAGATACGAAATCATCTTATTAATTTAGGATTTTATGAAGTTTGCAATCTCAGTTTTGCAAATTTAAATGTGCTTGATGAACTTAATCTGTCACAAAATGATTATAGAAGAAATACAATTGAATTATCAAATCCTTTAGGTGAGCAATTTTCCATTTTAAGGACTACCTTAATCCCTGACCTTCTTAACAATGTAGCATTAAATTTATCATATAAATTTGATAATTTTAAACTGTTTGAACTAAATAAAGTTTATCTTAAAGATAGCAATAATACATCTCTTGAGCCTATTTCGCTAACTGGTGTAACAGTTGGAGACTTTGTACCAAAATATTGGAATTCTAAATCTCACTTGTCCTCATTCTTTGATGTAAAAGGTATTGTAGAATCAGTTTTTAAAGTTCTTCATTGCACACATTATATGAGTTTCAAAAAGTCCGATGAGCCTTTTTATTTATCTAGTGAAAGTGCTGATGTATTTATTGGTGATACAAAGATTGGTTCATTAGGAACCTTGCAAGAGGATATTTTATCTAAATTTGGGATTAAAGTTCATACAATACTGTTTGATATTAATGTTTCAATCTTGCTTAATTATATTAAACAAGAGGAAATATATTATAAGAAAGTGATAAAATTTCCTTCTGTGCTTCGTGACATCGCAATTATGGTTCCAAAGGAAGTCTCTGTTGCAGAAATTGAAAGAACTATTAAATCAATTAATTCGGAAATAATAAAAAATGTTAGATTATTTGATGTATATCAAGGTGAGCAAATTAAAGAAGAATATCGCAGTATGGCTTTTAGTATCACTTTTCAATCAGATAAATCAACATTAACGGATGAATATGTTAATAAATTATTTGACAATATTGTTGAAAAATTATTAAATGAACACAAAATTACATTGAGGCAAAAATAATGAATGTTGATTTGCTTGGTAAAATTGAAAAAAAGATCGAAAATCTAATTTCAGAATATAAAACTTTAAAAGATAAATATAATAGTGCGTTAAAAGAAAAAGAAGAATTAAATAATAAATATAAAGACCTGTTCCTTAATAAGGATAGAGCAGAAAATCGCATAGCAGAACTTGAAAAGGACTTGCAATATTATAAAGAGCAGGCATCTGAGCTAAGTAATAAATTAGCACAAAAAGAAGATAAGTTAAAAAGTTATACCGAACAGGCATACACTATTGACAGTAGAGTTGATGCCTTACTTACCGCAATTGATGATGTGCTTGAAGAAAAAGAGTCTGAATAAAATAAACTAATTATAAAAATATATGAATAGTATTTTTGTAAATATTTTTGGTGATGAATACTCAATAGCTGGTGATGTGGACCCAACTGATATTAAAAAATATGCAGAATATCTTGATGAAAAATTAACTGAGTTATCTGTTGACACTAACATTGAATCTAAGTATAAATTATCAATATTATGTGGTTTAAATATAATTGAGGAGATGTTTACCCAAAAGGAACAATTATTTGAAGTTGAAAAGTATTTAAAAAAGATATCCAATCTTTTAGATTCTTTTTCTGCGGAATAAATTTTTATAAATCTGCTTGTCACAAAATAGCTTATATTTGTAAGAGAATAAGTATTTAAGTCATTTTGTTCTTTTCTTGAAAAAGGCCTATCCTGTTTGTGATAACAATGTTGTTTTGTGCTAAACTTGAACTATAGGGTGTTCGATTAGGTATGGCGTGAATGCCTTCATTGCAGTTGGACTCATAAAATATCTATAAGGATTCCCATTATTGAGATACAGTTCAAACAAATTGTTACACGGCAAGGACAGGTCTTTTTTATTGAAAGGATGAAAAATGATACAATATCTCATTCTGGCAATTGCAGTTTTAGTGGGACTATTTTTAGGATGGATTTCCTTCCGTATTTTAACAATCAAGAAGATTAACAATGCAAAAGAGATTTCAAAAAGAATTAAAGAAGAAGCACTCTCTGAAGCGAAAGTTATAAAAAAGGAAGCGGAATTAGAAGCAAAAGAACAATGGTATGCCAGAAGTTCAAATTTAGAAAAAGAGATTGAAAATAGAAAAAAGGAATTGCACAAACTTGAAAACAGATATAATCAAAAAATTAGCGGGATTGAAGAACGTTTGTCAAGACTTGATAGAAGAGAACAATCTGTTTCTGATAGAGAAAAACATGTTAATCAAAAACAAGTTCAACTAAAAGAGCAGGAGCAAAAGCTGCAGAAGTTAATAGATGACCAAACAGAAAAATTAATGGCGATTGCTCAGATGAATAAGCAGAAAGCTATTGAAAAATTGCTTGAGCGATTTGAAAATGAAGCGAAAAGTGATGCTGCAAAAGTTCGGAAAGAAATAATTGATAAAGCCAAGTCTGAAGCAGAGAAGGAATCACTCAAAGTTTTAGCTTCTGCTATTCAGAGAACCGCGGTTGATTATATTGCAGAGTCTTGCGTCTCGGTTGTTCCGTTACCATCAGAAGAGATGAAAGGTAGAATTATTGGTAGAGAGGGTAGAAATATTCGGGCTTTTGAAAATAGAACAGGAATTGAGTTAATAGTAGATGATACTCCTGAGGCAGTGATTCTATCCAGTTTTGAACCTATACGCAGGGAAATTGCTCGTAGGTCTTTGCAAAAATTAATATCTGACGGAAGAATCCATCCAGGTAGAATAGAGGATACAGTTAAAAAAACTGAAGAAGAAATAAACCAGGCAATTATTGAAACAGGCAAGCAAATTTGTATTGATCTTGGTATTAATGACCTTCCAAAACCTTTGGAAAATTTAGTTGGAAAATTACAATTCCGCACAAGCTATGGACAGAATGTTCTTAAGCATAGCATTGAGACAGCCTGGATATGTGGTATGATTACAGCTGAAATTGGTTTAGACCAAACTCTAGCAAAAAAGATAGGTTTGTTACATGATATTGGGAAAGCTGTTGACCATGAGGTTAATGGAGCGCATCCTCAAATTGGTGCTAATTTGGCAAAAAAATATGGTCTATCCCAAACTATAGTTAATGCTATTGAAGCACACCATGAAGATGTAGAAGCAGAAACCCTTTATGCCGTTCTCGTGCAAATCGCTGATGCTATTTCCGGCTCCCGTCCAGGGGCAAGACGGGAAACGCTGGAATCATATTTGAAAAGATTAGAGAATTTAGAGAATATTGCCTCATCATTTGATGGAGTTCAAAAATGCTTTGCTATACAAGCCGGTAGAGAGGTCAGAATAATGGTGGAACACAATTATATTGACGATGCTCAAGCTGAAATGTTGGCTTCAGATGTGGCTAAAAAAATTGAAAATGAACTTCAATATCCTGGACAAATTAAGGTTACTGTCATAAGAGAAGTTAGAAAAACAGCATTGGCAAAGTAGTTGAAACAGTTGAATTAGTTGAATCGGTTGAACTGGTTTATTTTCCACTGATTTGGAAGATACCCATAGAGGAATATTTGTTTAATTTGGAAAATGTTTATCGTTCTTAAATATAATAAATAAGTATCAAAAATTTTAAAATATGTTTAAGAAATAACAGAAATATCCGAAAAACTATATTAAAATATTATTTATCCAATGTCAATAAATCAAATATAAAAAATGATAAAAATTTTGTTCATTGCAGATATTTTTGGAAAACCCGGGAGGAAAGTTGTATTACAATTGCTTCCCTTGCTTAAATCCAGAGAAGATTTTGATTTAATAATTGCAAATGGTGAGAATCTCGCTGGCGGAAGAGGTATTACTCCAAAAACCGCCACACAGATGTTTGAGATTGGTATTGATATTTTTACAAGTGGTAATCATCTCTGGGATAAAAAAGAGATAATTAAATTTTTATTAGATGAAAAGAGAATCTTAAAGCCTGCTAATTATCCGCCTCAAGCACCTGGAAATGATTTTTTTATTTATGAATCCAGAAAGAAAATTAAAATTGCAATTATTAATTTAATAGGTAGAGCTTTTACTGTAACTGTGGATTGCCCATTCAGATGTGCAGATAGTTATATTAAAAAGTTGAAAGAAATTACAAATATTATTTTTATTGATTTTCATGCTGAAACAACCGCAGAAAAGATGGCTCTTGCCTGGTATCTTGATGGAAAAGTATCAGCAGTAATTGGGACTCATACGCATATCCAAACCGCTGATGAGCGAATTTTGCCCAAAGGAACTGCTTATATAACTGACGCAGGAATGACAGGTCCCCACGATTCTGTAATAGGAGTACGAACTCAAGATGCAATAAACCGATTTATAAAGCAAATTCCTGTCAGATTTAATCCTGCAAAAGAAAATCTAAAATTAAATGGTGTTATTGTCTCAATTGACGAGCAAACAGGGAGAGCAACAGATATTCAAAGATTGTCAATCCCATTAGAAGAGTGAGGAAATTCAGTATTCCGAATTTTAGTTTAAATATGGAAAAAATTTTAAAAGGAAAAGTTGTAGCAGAGAAACTTCTTAAAAATTTGAGAGAAGAGATTGCAAATTTAAAGTATAAGGGAGTTGTTCCGTTATTAGCGATTTTTACGGTCGGAGACAATCCAGCATCAGATTACTATTCTAAAAATATTATAAAGGTTGGGAACAAGATTGGAATTAACACAAGAATGATTTCTTTTGAACAAGATGTTCAAGAGGATGAACTCATCAAACAAATTGAAGTAACTAATGTAGATAAAAGTGTTAGTGGGATTTTATTACAAATGCCTTTACCTCCTCATTTAAGGACTGATAAAATTATTATGTCAATTAATCCTCAGAAAGATGTTGATGGCTTACATCCTCTCAATGCTGGCAAATTATTACTTGGAAAGGATTGTTTTATGCCCTGCACACCAGCTGCTATTTTGGAACTAATTAAGTTTTATAATATTAAAACCGATGGAGAAAAAGTAGTAGTTTTAGGTAGAAGCAACACAGTTGGAAAGCCATTAGCAAATTTGCTTTTAAGGAAGTGTGAATATGCTAATTCAACTGTTACTATCTGCCATTCTCATACTAAGAATTTGACTGAGATAACAAGAGCAGCAGATATTTTGATTGCTGCAATTGGAAAGCCTTATTTTGTTACTGAAAAGATGGTTAAAAAAGACTCAGTTATTATTGATGTAGGAATTAATAGAATTTTTGACAAGGAATCAGAACAGTATAAATTCGTGGGAGATGTTGATTATGAAAGTGTATTTGAAAAAGTAAATGCGATAACCCCTGTACCTGGGGGGGTTGGCTCTATTACAACTGCTACTCTTTTATCTAATGTTGTAAAAGCTGCTCTATATGGAGTAGCCGAGAAAAGTTACTACGGTATTAATTAGGCACATAAATTTTTTTACTGAAATATTCAAAAAATCAAAAAAATTAAAAAAAATAATTTTTTTATTGACTTATTAAAATTGTAAATAAAAATATTGTTCAATTATGGGAGGTATAAATGTTAAAGAATAAATATGTTGTGATTCTAAGTATTTTCATTATCGCAAGTTTAATTACAATTATTAGTTGTGGAAGAAAAGGCACATTAAATCCGAATACAGCACCATATATTGAAATTACTGAATACAGCGGTATTGCAAAAACCGATACTACTTGGTCAGACTCTACAATGTTTGAGGAAATCGGAAGCTTAATTGACCCTGCGATATATAATTCGCTTTTTTACCAATTTATTCGCTGGAATGCCTGGGATGTAGATGGCAATGTTGTAAGTTATGCATATCGTGTTGGTACTTGGGATTCTCTATCAAATAACTGGGTTTATGACAGAGCTTATGGTATTGAAACTGACCCTGAAACTGGATGGGTTTTACATTTGCAACCAGATAATACTATGGATATTTGGACAGCACCAAACAAACGATATCCAATAGCATCTGTTTTTTTCCCATCTACTGATACAACAGATTTCAGAAAGAACTTTGGAAAATTTGAAGTTAAGTGTAAAGATAACGGTGGTGAGGTTTCTAAAACTGCTGTAAAATATTTTGTTACCTGGTCAGATGTTCCGGAAACCAGTGTAGGAACTTCACAAGGCGTAATTGACTCCTTCCGTGTTGGTACAGCAATTCTGTTCAACTTTACCCCACTTGGAGATGATGACCCATACGGAGATGACCCTGCATACTTTAAATATCGTCTTGTATATTACGAAAAAACAAGTGAAGATTCTATGATTTTTGAATGGAATGATGCGGTTGTCTTAGATAGCACAATTTGGTATTCAACTAAAGATTTTCCAGATGACCCTGGTGAAAAGGATAATAAATCGCAAGTATTACTTATGAAAAATTATCCTGAAGATGACCCACATAAATCTTTGAAACCAACATTAAAAGTGAATGATTTGAATGAAGTAACACAAATACAGGCAAAAACAGTTGATAAAGCTGGAATTGAAGACCCTGATTATGCAAAAATGACTTTCTTTGTAAGAGGTCATTTTAAACCTGAAACCTGTCCTTTTATGAGTTCGTGGAAATCATGGTCATCATCATATTATAACATCATATTCGGCGATAGTCGCTTAAATATTACTCCACATATTTATGTTCTTGGCGAATATAGTTATCTGCCCTATATGTCAACTACAGAAGAGATGATTCCAAGTAAATTTATCACAGCAGATGAACTACATTATGCAGATAGATTCTATATGGATAAGAATGATAATATCTCTGCTATCTGGTCTGACGATATTGAAATAAATATGAAGTGGCATTATCTTGGCGAATATCAATATGTTGAAAGTAAGAAAACAACAAGTTTTGCAGGCAATACCTATAATTATGATGAAAATTTAGGTATATATGAACAATATTTCTGTGATATAGCTTATATGGATATTCAATTAGATGGTGGCACAGATGGTTTACCATCTATCTCTACTCATATAGTCAGTGATGAATCAGGTGATTGGATGAGAATCCCAATTTACGAAGACCAGAAATGTAAATTGTTTAACATCTTTTCCGGACAACATACTTTCAGGGTTAGAGCGGTTGATTATCAAGGTGCTGTTGATACAACCCCTGAATCACTTGAATTTCTACTTTATGAAATAAAAGGAACAGATGATAAAAGTGGAGTCCTTCTTGTAGATGACACAAAAGGAACCATGATGTTTGCTGTTGAAGATTCTGTGGATACTTTTTATAACCATCTTTTGGAAGACTGCTCCAATGACAGTATCTTTGATTTACAAGAATCACCCTTTACAAATACAAAAATCCTTAATCAGGATATTAGAAATGATGAACCGAGTATTGCACCATATTTTGCACTATCAGATATTCATCAATATAAACTTATTATTTGGCATGCTAATAATCCTAAAGAACTTTTTCCCTCTGGTTTGGGAGCTGTCCATTTAGTAAACCATTATGATATACTAAGATTTTATCTCAATAGTGGTGGTAATCTATTATTTACTGGCTGTGCAAAAGTTTGTGACCCTGATTATGCAAAGACTAATTTCTTACAAGATTATGCAGGATTAGCAGATACTTTATCTGTTTTAAACACCGATGATATTGTTTGGGGTAATCCAAGTGTAAACAATTCTCCAATGGGTGGAGCAAGCGGTTCCGTTCCATTTGAAGGTATTGAGATTGACTCTCTTAATGTAGTTTATTCATTAGCAGGATATCCGTTCCCTCAGTATCTTGGTTCTACCCCACTTGGTGCTATCGGTAGTGTTACATTCCTGAATATTGTTAATGCTGAAGAAATTTTTACCTGTATTCCTGGACCGAATTTCCCTGATCCCGAACCATACAGTGGTGCTCCAGTCGGTTCAAAATATATCAAAACACCCGGAGTAAGCGGTTCAGTATATATTCTTGGTTTCCCACTTTTCTACTTCCAGGTTGATCAAGTAAAATTGTTCCTGAATAAAGTATTTGATGAAGTAGGAATAACTTATAATCCATAATATAATCTAAATACAAATTTTAGGGCGAAATCTAGAAAATTTTAAGATTTCGCCTATTTTTTTTACTGTATTGTTTTTTTCTTTCAAATGTAATTAGATATAATATTTTTGACTCCATTTTAAAATACCACTTCTTCCATTCTTTTGCGATATCTATACATCCTGGGAAATAGTCTAAAATAATAATGGCTAATTTATCTTGAACATAAAAAAAGCCTGTCAGCTTACCAGCGGACAGGCTTTTAAATTAAATTTAATTAATTTATCTTACGAGGAGCATTTTCTTTGCAATAGTACCATTGTTAGTTTCTAATTTGTATAAGTAAATACCATTGGCAACATTACGATTGTTATTGTCTTTTCCATCCCAAATTGCATAACCTGTATAAGGGGATGAGTCAGCAGTAGGTTCAAGAGTTCTTACGAGTTGTCCTTTAGTATTGTAAATCTTTATGATAGAATTTTTAATATTCTTTGCAGCAGAAAATGCGATTCTAGTAGAATTAGTAAAAGGATTTGGATAATTAGATAATATAAGAGCAGTACTCTCTGTGTTTCCAGGCTCATCAATGGAAGATATACCGAAATGAATCTTAATAGATGTATACATAATGTATCCACCTGTTTGTGGTCCTATATTCTGAATGGAACTACCATAATCATTATCATTAAAGTAATAGATATATATCTCACCCCATTCATCATCTATTTTTTTAATATAAGGTGCGACATAGGGATATACAGTAGTTTGTCCCATAAATAATGGGTCATAAACATCAGAAAGTGGTATTGGGTCACTCCAGGTCTGTCCATCACCGATTAGGGCACCGCCTTTTGCAGAGATAGAAATTATGGGATGATTAAGATAATTCATATCAGTTGGAGTTGGATAGGTTATGGTAGGATTCTCAGCCTTTAACAGTTCAGTTCCGTCTGCCCAGATTTGAACCATCCAATCGTTGTCACGGCACATTGCCTGATGTTGAATATTCTCATGAAAACCTAAGGCCTCAACATCGGTATATGCCATAGTTAGCCATGGATAAACTAATGTATCTCCTGAAACTGGTTCAATTGTCCATGGCACACTATATCCTGAGGGGTCTGTTCCCGGCAAATTAGGAACATGATTTAGTTCCCATGTTCCATCAGTCTTGTAAACAATTTCTGCTTCAAAATGGAAGAGATAAGCAGGCCAATAAGAAGCACTACCGGCAGCTACATCTACATGTGCAACCCATATCTGAACAGGTGTATGCAAATTACCATAGCAATCATATAGAGCAGAATGGTGTCCAGTGTGCATATTACCAGGCCATCCAACCCATACATCTAAGTGATCATAAGGGTCAGCCCCGGCTTCAGGTCTAAAGCCCGGAATATTTTCAACTTCATAAAGCACATAGCGATTCAAATCATCACCTGGGTTAACTATAATTGGACAAGAATGGAAGTTAGCATAATCCCATGTTTCACCACCGTCAAAGGATTCCCATGCATAAAATCCAGGTTCAATGGGTTCGGTTGTTAAGGTATCAATAGCATAAAATCCAGCATAACCAATAAAGGCAATATGACCTGGAGTATTCAAATCTACTGCGAAAGATGGATATGGACGAATGTAAGCACTTGATGACCATGTAGGCAATACGATATCAAAAAGTTTTTGTGGTACTGACCAGTTATCAAGACTCATTACTGCAGCAAGATCGCCATAGACATAATCTTCTCCAGCCACATCAACATATCTGAATAATTCATCTTCTGGATAACCATCGGGATCTCGTTGGGAAACCTGATAAACTCTTAGAGTGCCATCTGTATCGTAAGTAGGAGAGGGACCTATTTCAATATAGGGCCAGATATATTCTTCTACGGTAGGCACAGGTTGAGGAAAATATATTGACGTTTGCCAAAATCCTGGTATCCCCCACCATTGAATGTCATCATAACTTATACCTGTTTGTGTACCTTCTGGATTCGCAGGGATGATTTCATGCCAGCTTGCAATAGGCTCTCCAGAATTTGGATGTATATCCATTCCAGGGTATCCTTGCCATCTATCAGCAGTAGTTATAGTTCCATTGGATATAGTTCCATCAGGTTCCACATACGCATAATAAACTCTTCTATTAATTTGTGGATCAGTTCCAGGTCTTCCGTGATAAATAATATAAATACCCGGTCCAAATGGAGTTCCAATTGATGAGATTAGTCCTTCTTTTTGGGTTCTAAGTGGATGACTACAATAACTTCCAGGCATATAGTCATAGTAACTAATGTCACCAACTTGTACCGGTTCACGCGTAAATTCATAATCTGGTGGAGCTGGATTTACATTATCACGGTAAGAGGATGGTGTAGCATTTTTTAAATGTTCAGGTACTTCTAATGGAATATAAGTTTTGTTGTCATCTATACTTGGCTTTTGCAATTCTGCCCATACTAAACCGGCAAAACAAAATGTGGTTATTATTGTTAATACAATAATCTTTTTCATTTTTTCTCCTTTACCCCGTGTAATCCGCCAGCTGGCGGATATTTCACTGGGGTTAATTTTTCATTTTTTTGTTTACATCTCTATTGACAATTATCCATTAGTTGTCCTTTTAGGAAACTAAGATGGAATTGTCTGCCTATTTATTAAAATTTCATTCTAACGGAAAATCTCATAGGTCCTTCCATAAAACTATTATCTAATTTTTCTTCCAGGTCGCCAAAAGGAGTATATGCAAAATCAAGGTCCATAATTGCAAGGGAAGTAGGGATTTTCCAACCTAAGCCAAAGGATAATTTTTGGCAGTCTAAATTAAATTGATATCCAGAACGCAAAAAGAAGGTTCCCACACGATATTCAGCACCTAAATTGTAAGTTTCCAATCTATCTACACAGTTATCAAGTTGAAAAACAACATTAAGTGACTGCATATTAGTTTCATATAGATTCATTGCAGCGCCAAGTGAGAAGTTCATAGGAATTGGAAAAGATAATTCTTCTCCATCTTCGTCAATTTGACCATCACCATCGTTATCAAGTAAATCAAATGGGTCTTCGTCAAGTAATCCATCTTTGTCATTGTCCACATCATATTTGAGGTTAGGACCAAAGTTTCTGAGGCTCATTCCAATTGTAAGGTCACGCCAACCTGTATTATACAAAGAGCCAAGATCAATACTCCATCCATTAACATCATATTCGTCAAGATTTTGTCTTAGATATTTTCCAGTAATACCAGCAGCAAATTTATCAGTTAAACTGGTAGCATAGGAGATTCCAGCCATCATATCGCTGCAAGTAAATAACTCGCCAGTGGGGCCCCAATTCCCATCAGGATCAGTAACATCTTCTTCAGTAACCTCCATCCAGTCCATATACAAAACAGAGCCATTAAGAGCAAAAACGCCCAGAGAAGTAGGAAATGCTAATGTAGCATATTCAAAGTTAATATCTGCAACATATTTGGTGTGATTGAGAAATAGTTCCATACCATTAGTAAAAGCCAACCCGGCAGGATTCCAATAGGATGCAGAAGCTCCTTTGACATAAGGAGTATATGCTTCACCCATACCAATGCCTCGGGCATCTACACCTAATTTGAGAAATTGTAAACCAGCTGTTCCAACTTTAGCAAAAATATCTCCAAGAAGGATAGTTGGTATAATTAACAAGATGATTAAGCTAAGAACAATTTTATTTCCCAATTGAACAGAATTTGTATTTTGTTTAAACATTTTAACCTACCTTTTTTTATTTAATTAAGACAAACTTGTCAACTTTTACATTTCCTGAGTCGTGGTCTTTAACAGAATACAAATAAACACCACTTGCAATAATTTGGTTATTCTTAGATAGCATATCCCAGGAATGTATACCACTTGAAGTAATACCTGTCTGGGTTGCTTTACTTGGGTTAATAACATCTTCTATATATTCACCATTGTGCTTTATCTCATCTACAAGATCGCCTGCTAATGTATAAATCTTTATCGTACAATGTTCAGGAAGGTTTACAAACCAGATTCGTTTACTTTTATCTCCCTTTTCATCATTATCTCGTCTACCATCAAATTTACTTTGTCCTAAATATGGATTTGGTACGACATAGATATTATCCATATCAGAAGTAGCAGCAGGTCCAGGGAAAACAGTAATTCTATTTCCATCTTTTCCTGATTCAAGTGGTCCCAGCTTTCTGTCCGGGATACCTCTATCAAATGAGGTTACAGCGATATAATTTTCAACACCTTTTTCTGGGTACTCAATAGTATACTTATAATATCTCCGAGATAATCGTTCTTTCCAAAGGTTATGTAATGCTACAGGATTACCAATGGCACTTTGACCGCCATGATGAGGAAGTGGAATAAGCTTACCAATATATCTTTCTTTTGGTGTATGCAATCTTACTTTATGTAAATCTAGATATATATTCTCACAAATTTCTTCATCATCATAAATATTTGGGTTCATAAACTTTAACGCTTCTTCAGGAACTCCTGTGCAAGAATTAACGAATGTGGTATCAAGGTCATCCACATCAAGTGTATCATAAAGAGGTCTTCCATATACGGTATCGCCAATTTCAATTTCAACGAGTTCATATAAAGAATTAAGCTTATAGTAATCAGTCCATCTAACTGTATCGCCGCTTTCTGATATATATATAATATCCTCATTTTCATTTGAGCCTACAACATAAGGTTGTGGCAAGCCTTTATTGATACCCAAGTCACCTCCAAAGTCCACACTCACAACGGTATCCATTAGTACATTTAAACAACAGTCATAGTCAAGATAATCCTGTGGAGTCTCAATTTTGTCCCACCTTTCAATCTCCATATATGCATCCTGTACTCCACAGTTTGATGCTCTCCATAATGTATATCCTTGAAAGTCATGTTGCAATCTATGTCCTGTGGCTGGGTCCAAATATGCATTAGGATTATAGTAAGCTGAGTCTGGGGTGATATCTGAATTATAGCTAGGGAGTTCAGGGTATTCATTCTGATAGCCTATATAATCTGCTGGGACAGTCATATTGTCAGTACTAAATTCAGAACTATTTTCCCAATAGACAAATATAGAATCGCCGTTTTCAGCTTGCATAAGGGTCATTTTGGGTATATCAGGAGGACCAGGTGCTTCATAATGTCTGAAGGTATCTGGCAAGACAACAGTTGTCAAGGTTTGAGGAGTTTTATAAATATATTTTGCCCATGTAGCAGTTCTTTTTAACTCAGGGACATCATCACCAGGGAAAATTGCAATTACAATTTTCATAGTTTCTTTGGGTTTAAGATTCCAGCTTGAATCTGTTGGTGCAATGTATCCTTTCATATCTCCATAGAAGCCAAAAAGGTAACGAGTGTCACAGGGATCATTTAGTTGGGTATCAGGATGGTCTCTTAAGGAAGTATATTTATCATTAAATGGATCAGTGTTATGTGTCATTAGCCAATATTTTTCGTTGCGGTCTCTAGAAGGAGATTCATCATAAGGGCCATCACCTACTTCCCATGTCCAGCACGCGAACTCTAACTGGTCTGGGTCTGGAGTACACACTCTTGAGCCAACATATCCTGTAGTTAGCCCACCATCACCATCTGCATCGTATGTGTAAGCAAATTCATAACCTGAGCCCGGGACATAACTACTTATATCATCTCTTGCTTTTGCAACACTCCAGGATTGAGGTCCAACATCGCTATCCATATATACACCCATTGCACAGTCATACAATGTATCTTTTTCATTCATATTGCTGATATCAAACTCAACATAAACAAGATTCTTAATATATTCATAACTCCATTGAGAGCTTAATTGGCGGACACGGATATTAAGAGGCGTATGGCCTTGTCCAAAAGTCCAGCCACCCCATATTCGTTCACCAGTTGTTCCAAACGGGCTATAATCATAATAATAACCCATAAAATCTTGTTCTGATATTGGCGCTCCATCTTCATCAATCAAACCATCGCCGTCATCGTCTTGGGGCACAGCAAAATTGTATAGGCTATCAGGGTCTATATAGCCTAAATTCAAGAATCCAAGGGGAAACCAAATTCTTAAATTTTCTTCTTTCGTAATAATATCAGGTGCATTTTCAGGGAATTGGTAGGGCTGGAGTCCACCAAAATCATAAAATGGAGCAGGAAGTTCATCTGCAGACCTAAAAGGAAAAGTAAATCCAGGCATATCTTCATCAATACAAAGATCATTGTCGTCATCAACTCCAGCCTGCTGCTCCCGAATTGAACTTTCCAGCACAGCATCATCTTTGTTATACATATCGTATATTGCACCCAAAGCCTGCTCTTCTAATCCATTATATGCAGGAAGAAATTCATACATATCAGCATCACCATCAAAGCCTACAGAGCATAAAGTATCAACAACTGGCCCAAATGTGGTAACACTAGCAGTAATATTCTCTTCCGTATGTTCTTCATCACCCCAATATAGTTTCTGTCCCAGAGCATCTCTTCTTTCTTTCTTTGCTCCAAACCATAAAGCGCCCTGGTATAAATAATCAATACCTGAACCTCCAGGATATTCTAATGATGGATATTGTGGCACAACATCATCACCTGAGCCAAAAAATCCATAATTACTAATTCTAAGCCAGATATTGCCAACATTATGATAATGAAAAATATCAAGTTTTCTGTCACCACCAGAACCACCCATAACAGATCTAGCACACAAGAATGTGCTGAATCCTAATAGAAGCACAGTAGTGAATATCAGTATCAATTTTCCTTTATTATTACGCATCTTACCTCCTAATTTATTTTCATAATCTTCATATAAAATAAGATTTTATTTAAGAGCTTATTAAAATGTAAACTTAATTGGGAAAGTAACCCAGATAGCTATAGGTTTACCCTGATTTTTCGCTGGTATGAATTTCCATTGCTTAACAGCTTCAATAGCAAGTTCATCCAATCCTCCTGGTCCAGATTGAAGACTTTTTACAATCTCTACTGCACCAACGGTTCCATCTTCAAATACTTCAGCCTGGACGATAACAGTTCCTTCTAAACCACTTTGTCGTGCAAAATCTGAATATTCAGGCCAGACTTTCTTAATTGGTATAGGGTCTTCTTCATAAATCACGAACTTAGGGGTTGTCCCGATTCTTGTAACTGGAGGTGGTTCTGTTAAATCAAGAGTAGTAGGTCCAATTGTTTCGATTTCTTCAATCTCTTCATCGCTCTCTAAATCAGACTCTTCTATTGTAAGAGGAATGATAGGTTTAACCTCTTCTGGAGGTTTAAATTTCTGTCTAACTTCCGGAGGAATTTCAATAGTTTGAATTTCTTTTACTTTGTGTTGATAAGGTTTCACTTCAATTTTTGGGGAAACAATAAAGGCAAATAATAAAAGAAGCAGTGCCAAACTTAGAGACCTCTCAAAGTACGAATTTACTTCATCTTTCCAATCTGACAAACTATGCTCTAACTTATCTTTCATTTTATATTATCTTTATTTTTATATTTAGATTAAAACAATTTTTTTACTTCAAACGAAACCCTTAATGCTTGGGCTTTTTTTAATTCATTCATTATATCTACCATAAGTCCATAGTCTGCATCCTTATCAGTACGAAAGCAGGTTATAATACTAGGATTTTCAGCGAGTTTTTTTTGCATTATATATTTTATTTGACCAGTCTCAACAGCAAAGTCATCTACAGATATAATACCTGATTGTGCCACATAGATTGTAGCAGCATTTCTACGGTTAATCTTTTGGAATGTTACAGCTCTTGGTAGATTTACTCTCAAACCTTTCTCTTTAACAAAAGTTGTACTGACCATAAAGAATATCAGCAATAGAAAGGCAATATCGGACATTGATGCATTAGGGATTTCAGTAGCAATTTTTGTTTTTCTCTCAATTTTTGCCATATATCCTCATATTACCACAAGAATTTCACGGGAAGAGTCACAAGAATAAAAAATATACATTTTTTGCGTGTCTGTTTTTTGTGACTGCCCTGTGTATATTCTGTGGTTGCCATATTTTCTTCTATCTGGTAGACAGTGAGACTGTTTGTGCCCCTGCCCCAAGGAGTTGATCAAGGGCTTTTACCATCATATAGTATTTACATCTTCTATCTGCCTCAAGGACAAAAACCATCTTGGGATTTTCGCTAATCTTGTTTTGAACTACTGTTTTGAGTTCCTTGAGCGAGACCTGTCTTTCATCAACTGCTATTTCACCTCTCTTATTTACTTTAATTTTGGTCAGATTTTCTTTTTTAATTTTTACTTTCTGCCCACCAGCTTCTGCGTGTGGAGGTAAGACCAGTCCCAGGCCTTGTTTTACATCAAATTTGGTAGTAACCAAAAAGAAAATCAACAATAGAAAAGCTACATCTGCCATTGAAGCGGTCGGAATACGAGCTTTTTGTCTGACTTTTTTTAGTTTTACTATATTCATTTTATTAAACCTTATATATTATTGAATATACATGGTTATTAATTTCTTACTTTCTTAATTCTAGTTTAAATAATTAACATAAGTTAATGAACAATAAGGTTAATAATTATTTTGTCTCAAGTAGTGCTTCTGTAAATTTTTCCGAACCTGTTTGCATATCGATAATTAATCCATCAATAGCTGAGATAAAGAAATTGTTAATCAGTTGAATTGGGATTGCTACTGAAAGTCCAGCAGCGGTAGTAATCAAAGCGATAGAAATACCGCCAGCTACAATAGTTGGTTCGACTTCACCTGCAGCTTCAATAGCTTGGAATGCTTTAATCATACCAACGACTGTCCCCAAAAAGCCTAACATTGGAGCAAGATTGATAGTTGTAGCCAATGCGATTAATCCTTTTTCAAGAAAAGACATTTCTAAAATACCTGCATTTTCAATAGCCTTCTCTACCTCTTCAATTCCCTTATCGGCTTTTAATAATCCGGCATGCAAAATACTTGCTACAGGACCACGGGTTTTGGAGCAAAGTTCTGTTGCTTCATCAATCTTCTTCTCTTTAATCAAGGGTGCAAGTTTATTCAAGAAGTCGTGGACAGAAATTTTAGCATATCTAAGAGCAATTATTTTCCATATAGAGGTAGCCAATGCCCAGATAACAAGGAGCAGGATAGGCCACATAACAAATCCACCTTTGATAAACAGGTCAACCAAACCACTTCCCACAATTCTTCGTGCAAATCCCTCAAAACCACCGATGCCCTTTACTGCTTCTACCTCTGTTGTTTCTGCTGCAATGGAAGTCGTATCTTCAATAGTTTCTTTTTCCTGTTCTTGTGCAAGTATGTTACTGGAAATTAATATACTCGCCACAAAGATTATTAGGATTAGAATGTTGACTTTCTTGTTCACCTTTAATCCTCCTTTCCCGACAAGTCGGGATCCTTCAGAATTTTTTACCATTCAAGACTTATTCCTAATGTATATTTTCTGGGTTCAGAATATCTACCTGGGTTTTTAAGATAATCTTGATAGATAGCTGCGCCTGTAAGGTTATCGCCCTCATCTAATTTGCCATCATTGTTTGTATCAAAATTCCTAATAATATTTCCATCATCGTCAGTTTCTCCAGTTTTTGCATATACCCAATTTATATTTTTTGTGTTAAATAGATTATTTACATTAAAGAATAATTTTACTTTAGACTTTCCAATTAAATAGAATGCCTTGGTGAGTCTAAAGTCTGCATTATGAGTCCAATCCAATCTCTCTGAGTTTGTATCTAATGGTTTATCATTTTCTGAGACAGGAGTATACGGTCCGCCAGAATTAATCTGCCATAATAAGTTAGCATAAAATTTATCAGGCATTTTTAATCCTAAAAGATAAAACTCTTCATCTTCAGGGATTCTGAAATCAAAGTTAACTGAACCTATATGTCGTATATCCCAGTTGAGGGGGAATTCTCTTAAGTTGTCTCTTGCCGTATGTACATCCGAGTTTTTACCAGTTGCCCAGGAATATGTATAGCCGATATTAAATCCCCAAAAGTTACTAAATCTTTTTCTAAGGGTAAATTCTGCACCTCTGGCACTACCATAATCAGTTGATATATAAAGATAGTGCTGTTTTCCTGATTCAGCAATCTCCTCGGGCAGTATTGAATAATCAACACTTAGTTCACTTACAAGATTATAGATATTCTTATAGAAGAGTGTGACATCGAGCAGATAATCTTCTCCCATTTGATGTTCAACACCAACCTCATAGGTAATTGTTGTTTCAGGCTTTAGATTTGGATTACCAACATTAGCGCCAACTGAACCTACTTCAGGAGTAGCACTTGTGAAAACATATTGCATAGGAGGCAATTGACTTTGATAATTATATGCGAAATGCATAACATCTTTATCAGTAATAGGATGGGAGACACCGAGTCGCGGGCTTATCAACAGCTGAAATTTATCAACCTTTTCTTTATCAATATAATAATCGCCTTCATCATCTTGCTTAAGATATGCAACAGAGTCCCACTCAGCATCCACATATTCTCCAGTAGCATCACTAATTACTTGATATTTATCACCCAGATACCAGGAGTCAAACCTTATTCCAGCATTAACTATCATACCTTTCCACTCCATTTTATCCTGGAGATAATAGGCACCTTGCCAGGGATAAGCTTTATATCCGTCAATAGACCCTCCAGCAAATTTTATTCCATCTTTAAAGTCATCAATATGATAAATTTCTGCACCATAAGCGAGATATCCATAATCAACAAGTGAATCTATTGGTATATGCATTCCAAGGGTATCAACCTCTTTTCCTTTCAAATAATTTGGTAAACGCTTGACATCATCAATATCCCATGGACTATATAATCTATCTTTATAAATGTCATTATATTTGATCTCAAAACCAGTTTTAGCACTATGGATAATACCAATCTGATAAGTTAAATCACCTCTAAGTGTATAAGTAACAGTTTCATCATCAACAAAAGAACCGGCATTGGTACCAGGCGATGAAAATCCGGGAACATTTGTCCAATCACCTATTTGATTACGGTATTTAAGTGAAACATCAATTCCATTTTCAAGAATACCTGGTATATCGACACCATAGTTATTAGCAGAAGGATTTGCGGGATTAAAATGCCAGTTTTCATCTGAAAAATACCAATCCCTATCCACACCAGAATTTAATTCAATACCAGTTGCGAATCTACTACCACGAATTGTATAAAACATTTTAGGTGAAACTGTATGATCAAATGTAAAAGCTTCCTGGTCATGAGTTGTAGTATAATGATTAGAATATTGTAAAGAATATTTCATATATTGGGAGTATGGAAGATATATTTCTTTATCACCTCTTACAGCAATAGTGAATTTAGTTTTTGGACTCAATTGAAATTTCACTTTTGAATTAAGTTGGTAATTATTCCTAAAGCGATTTCCTAAGTCAAAGAAATTGAAAAGTTCGTCTCTATCACCACCTAAACTATTTATATTTTTAACTTGTTCATCCTTTAGAATTCTTGTAGTATCAACAAGCTCTCCATCGCAGAAAATTTTATTAGTATAGAGCACATCATTTTTGCCAACAAAATAGTAATCTTTATACCTTGTATCTGTCCAGGAACCAGAGCCATTTAGATAAAATGTAAGTCTATCTCTTTTTTCCCTTGTTCCAAGTGGAAATAAAGGACCGCCTATGGCAAACTTTATCAAGTCTGTATTATTTCCTTCATCTAATATGTGGTCTGACCTGAATTCTAATTTTCCTGAATAAGAAGGTCCACCAGATTTTGTTACTAAATTAATAATAGCTGATTGAGCATTTCCGAATTCAGCAGTGAACCCACCAGTTTGAACAGACATATCATTAACTGCATCTAAGTCAAGATTCATCCCAAAAGCATTATCAACAGGATTGGAAATAGACATACCATCTACAGTATAGACAACCTCTCCAGAACGTCCACCGCGAATATGCATATTTTCACCAGAGCCAACCGCTCCAGCTGTAACGGCAACGATTCCTTGAATATTTTCAACTGGCATATGCTCCATATCCTCAGATGTAACAATATTTTCAGAACCTGTAACATCTTTTTCAACAAGTTTTCTCTCCGCTTTTACAGTAATACCTTCAATTCCAATTGCCCTCTTTTCTAACTTAAAATTTAAGGTTGTTGTTAAATCCAAATTGATTTTTACATCTTCTACTGTTACCGAAACATATCCCATCAAAGTTGCTTTAACATTATAAGTGCCAGCCGGAATATTGATAATCATATATCTGCCTTTTTCATCTGTTATAGTACCTATTTGCTTATCTAAAATAACTATGTTTACACCAATAATTGGTTCATCAGTCGCAGAATCAGTCACTCTCCCTATTAACTTTCCAGTAGTTCCAGCAGATAGAATATTGGTAAATAGTAAGAGAAATAAAATAGTTAAAGTTATTGCATACTTATTCATAGCTTCTCCCTTCGTGACTTTATCTCTTATAAGAGATTATGGAACATATTTTTTACTGATACAAATCATATGTCAATTTTTTTATTATTTAAATTTGTTTTGCTATTATAATTTTTATATTTTATTAATAATTTTTCTATTAAAGTTTTCTCAAATTTATTTATTTTACTATCTTTTAAGAAGTTTAAATCAGACTCTTTTTCAAAATTTTTTTTGAAGGTATTTACGAATTTATTAAAGCTAATAGGTTCATCTAAAATTTGATTAATTGCTATAGTTTTTTGCGATAAGAGTTTTTTTAAAGTCTTACGGTCAGAGGCATTGTTAAAAGGCACTAATTCAGCCATTAATTCTTGATTGTGGTTTAGTAATATAGAGCCGTGTTGAAGTAATACACTATTTTTTCTAATTTGTGCACTGCCAATAATTTTTTTGTGTTTGTAATGAATTTCATACTTTGAAGCACTTGCAAAGCAAGGATTTGACCAATCTTTCTGTTCTTTATTTTGATATATACCATCTTCCATTTCAGCAGAAATACCGATGTCATCAAGACATTTTATAAGAACACTTCCAATTTTCTGATAGGATTTTAAAATTGAACCACTCATTATTCCATTAGTATTCGCAATAACTGCATAAGTAACTTCATCGTAATGTAAAACCGCCCTTCCACCCGTTGGTCTCCGAACTATTCCCAAACCATATTTTTTAACTTTATCTAAATCAATTTGTTTTTCAATATTTTGATGAAATCCGAATGAAACTGTTGGAGGGTCCCAATCATAAACTCGGATAGTTTGTGGCGAAATGCCTTTTAATACTCCCAGCAGAATAGCTTCATCTATTGCCATATTTTCTGCTGGAGCCATTTTGCCAGAGATGATGAAACGCCAGGTATTATTAGTCATAATGCTTCACTGTCAAATGGCTGAAGCCGTCATATTGCTTTGCTGTCATAAATTGTTATTACACTTATTTTGTTAAAAATGGACATCTGATAATTTTTAACTATTTATAACGCTATCCCCGCGGACGCGGGGAAGTAGCATATGACAATTTATGACGAGCCGAAGGCTCTTCTGACTCTCCAAAGGAGAATTTGACCTTTTGTTTCCCTTTTTCAATTATTCCAATTTTAATAGCATCTGTTTTAGAAATAATTTCTTCAGAATCAATCTTGTTTGCAAATGCAATCATTCCAACTCCATCTATAGTAGACGCTGAATTTTATATTTCATTTTGTAGTAATAATCAGCTAAATTGAGTATATTTTTTTAGATTATTATACCGATTATCTATCTGTATTCTATTGATATTTTTTATGATTTCAACACTGAAACCCTCTATATTGAAAGAAGATGTAATTGTTCCATAAATTGTAGCTCTTTTTAATGTTTCATAATTAATGTTATTTTGTGAAGCAATATATCCCATAAATCCTCCTGCAAAGCAATCTCCAGCACCTGTTGGATCAATCACTTTTTGAACAGGGAAAATAGGTGCAAAGAAAAGATTGTTTTTTGCAATCGCAATGGAGCCATATTCTCCCTGTTTTATGATAATGAGTTTTAGACCCATTTGTAAAACTTTTTCTGCAGCATCAAAAATATAACTCTCGCCAGTCAGCATTCTTATCTCTTCTTCATTAATGAATAGTATATCTATCATTTTTAATAACTTTTTTAAGGATTTATTTTTTCCTTCAATCCAGAAGTTCATTGTATCTGCTGCAATTATTTTAGGCCTTTTCATCTGGCTTAAGACGCTTATCTGTAATTCTGGGTCAATATTGCCTAAAAAGAGATATTCACACGAGCTACAATTATCAGGTATTTTTGGTGAGAAGTTTGCGAAAACATTTAGTGAAGTTTTTAAAGTAATTGCTTCGTTAAGATTTTCATATTTTCCTTCCCAGCGGAAAGTTTTGCCATCTGCTATTTCTAATCCATTTGTATCTATGCCTTTATTCTTTAATAGGTTGATATTTTCTTTGGGAAAGTCAGTCCCAACAACACCCACAATTGAAACATTTTTGCAGAAGTAGCTTGCTGCTAAAGAGGCATAAACTGCAGAACCTCCAAGCGCATCTTTCACCTTACCAAATCTGTTCTGAACAGTATCTAATGCGATTGAACCGATGATTAGAAGGCTCATTTTTCCTCATTTATGATTATTTCTGTTTTAGGTTCTTTTGATTCTGTAAGCCATTTAAACAATTTATCTGGACCTCCGCTTGAAAAAAATTTCACAAGCAAGATAACAATGATTAAGATAATAATCCTGAGCAATAATTTCCAGAAAGAAGACAGTTCTTTATTTCGTCTTTCTCTCCTTCTTTTCCACTCGTCGCCAAATTCTGAATGTTTCATATGAAAATCTCTTTCACCACAAAGGTCACAAAGAGCACAAAGAAAATAAATATACACTCTCATTCCCAAGCCCCAGCTTGGGAATGCTTACATGTCATTTTCATACTCCTTTGCCTGCCCCGTTAAATTTCTTTCTATTTAATGAGGTGTCCCGATTTGTTTTCGGGACATGTAGGTTTCATATGAAAATCGTTGTTAATATTATATGGAGTAGTTCCGATATATCGGAACTGAATTCGGCAAGAGACTTGCCGACCCCAAATCAAATATAATTTTTATTCTCCTTTGCGTCCCCGAGGCATCGGGAACATGAATGTTTCATATGAAAAACACTTTAACCACAACGGTACATCATGCCAGAGGTCATGCCGAAGGCAGATCCTCCTTCGGAGGACAGATCCGTCTTAGGCAGAAAGAACACAGAGATAAATGTAAGATTATGAATTACAAGTACATTGAAACGATCCTAACACTCCCGATTCACCCTTCGTCCCGATTAAATCGGGACTACGGAGAACGGGTATATCGGGATAAT
>CAYNOU010000006.1:0-57192 GCA_964398885.1 uncultured Candidatus Cloacimonadota bacterium
AAAAGTCAATGAAAATATAACCAAAAAAATAAAACTTATATGTAGGAGACAAAATATGAACCAAGAATTAGCAAATGTAATAAAGATATATTCAACTGGAACTCATAGGGAATTGAGTAATTGCCTAATTGGAAAATCAAAAGATACACTTATCGCAATATTAGTTGATTTACTAACAATGTATATAAACGACAAAAATTCGTCAACAATAAGGGAATTTATCACAGTTACTTTGGCTGGATACAAGCATAAAGAAGCTAAAATAGGTTATAACGGTTTTAAACAAGATACTTTTATTCCAGGAAGAACCATAATGTGTGAGGCAAAACCGAAAAATGTAGATACCAGTCTAAAAACTTTAAGGAAGCTTAATGGAGGTGGAAATTTCACAGATTTTACTTTTGGAAGATTAGAAAGATATAAGCAAGAGAAAAACCTGAATATGCTAATAAGTGGTTTTGTTGATGGAAAACTTGTTTATATACTTGAGTTACCTTTTAATTATCAAGAACTTACAAATCATTTGGAAAGTCAATTACAACGAAGGTTTAAGAAGAAAGAGGATATTACTGGACAATTTTTAAGAAGTGCAAATTTTGATTATAAACACTTTATTAATTGTCCCAATTTAAAGGTTATTTATCTTTTAAGTGAAAATAAATTAAAAGAATATAAACCATATGTTGTCAAAAACTTCTATGAATTTTTGGTAAGAAAGGCAGAATGAACCAGAACGAATATTTCAATAAAATTATTCAGGGAGATACTCTAATGGTTTTAAGAAATCTACCTGATGAAATAGTTGATATGGGGGTAACATCCCCACCATATAATAAAGGTGAGAATAAAAAGGGCTGGTTAGTTAAAAATGTAAAATATTCTGGTATTACTGATAAATTACCCGAAGATTTATATCAAAAAAATCAAATTTTAGTTCTAGATGAACTTTTTAGGATTACTAAACCAGGTGGCTCGTTCTTCTATAATCATAAACTTAGGTGGGAAAGAGGAAGAATGTATCATCCTATGGATTGGATAAGAAAAACAAAATGGACAATTAGACAGGAAATAATTTGGGATAGGATGATTGCAGCAAATATAAGAGGCTGGAGATTTTGGCAGGTAGAAGAAAGGATTTATTGGCTTTATAAACCAAAATGGAAAAAATTAATCGGTGAAGAACTAAAATCAAAGCACGCATTATTAACTTCAATCTGGAGATTCCCCCCTGAACAGAAAAATCCACATCCTGCGCCTTTTCCTTTAGCATTGCCAATTAGAGCAATTTATTCAATTATGGATGAAGGAAAAGGAATAATAATTGACCCTTACTGTGGAAGTGGAACCACATTGGTAGCAGCAAAAATATTGGGTCAGGATTTTATTGGCATAGAAATATCAAATGAATACATTAAATTTACAGAAGATAGACTGAAAAACTATGAAAATGAATTGAAATATGCAAATGAGGAAATTGCAAAACATATTGTAACGAAAACTTTTAAGGAAAGAAAAGAACGAGGAGAATTTACTGGCAGATATGGAAGAAAAAATAGTAGAATGGAAAATCAACAAAAAGCATTAGAATTATTTAAATGATGAAAGTAAAACTGCCATAACCTGGCATAAAAAGTGAATCATATGAAAGGAAAATTATGAAAAAACTATTTCTTATTATGTTTATTACATTTTGTCTTACTCCCTTATTTGCACAAAATGCAAGTATACCCAAAGATAATCTGAAAAACATCTTCTCATTTCCTTCACAATTCTATCTTAGAAATCTGAAAACCTCCCAATCTTTTTCTATCTCAACTTTTTTTAATTCGGAATCTAAAAAATCAAACTATCTTACAAATTTTTGTAATAGTTTTCATTTTAAACTATCTCCTAAATTAAATGTGAAATTGGAATTAAATGTTGTCAATTACGGAAATTTAAATACCATAGATAAATATTCCTTAAAAGGAAATACTAAAATTCTACCAAATTTCCAACTTGACTATTCACCAAATCAAAATTTCCAATTCAAACTGATACTTAGAAATTTTCCAATTATGCCTTTCCATTCAGGCTCTCCGCCAGCTCCGAGACGGAGTCCCGATAGAATCGGGTCTGGCGGATGACCGAGACTAAAAGCAATTCTGTTCCGTCTTGGCTCGGCCAAGCCGAGACAGATTAATCACACATATTTATCATCTATAAAAGATAGATACTAATGTTTATTTTCAAAATTGCGATAATTATTGTTTTAGGTTCATTTATCGGATGGTTTATTGGAATATTAGTTTATAGGCTTCCTCGTAGAATATCCTTATTTTCATTATCTACTTGTGATTATTGTAACTCAAAATTAAGATTTGTAAACCAAATCCCAATTTTAGGATGCATTTTATCTTCAGGAAAATGTTCAAATTGTTTGCGAAAGATTCCATACTATTATATTCTTATTGAGATTTTAACCCCATGTTTATTTATTGGTCTTTATCTAAAATTTGAATTCTCTCTTCTCTTCTTTCAATATTCTTTATTAACTTTTTTATGTATTGCGATATTTTTTACTGACCTATTTCATAGAGTAATTCCAGATGTTTTAACTCTTCCATTTTTGATTGCGGGACTTCTTTTTTCATTCTGGAACAATCTTGGTTTAATTGAGTCTATAAAAGGGTTTATTTCAGGAAGTGCAATATTTATTATTATTGCAATCCTTTACAAAATGATAACGAAAAAAGAAGGGTTGGGCGGAGGAGATATAAAATTAGTTGCAATGGTAGGAAGTTTTCTTGGGTTCAAACTTACTTTTTTCACGATTTTCTTGAGTTCATTTTTGGGTATGATAATTATTTATATTTCAAAGCACTACAGTAAAATGCCTGTTCCTTTTGGCTCCTTTATTGTTGTCGCTACATATATTAGTATCCTTTTAGGAAATCAAATTATTGAATTGTATTTAAAATTGTGGGGAGTTTCATGAAAGAATTTGATAAGTTGCTTAAGATAATGAATAAGCTTCGTAATCCTGAACGCGGCTGTCCCTGGGATTTGAAACAAACGACTGAATCTCTCCGACCACATATGATTGAAGAGGTATATGAAATTTCTGATGCAATCTCCCAGAAGAATTTTGCGGCTCTGAAGGAAGAACTTGGGGATCTACTTCTTCATATTGTATTTCAAGCTAAAATAGCTGAAGAAAAAAATCAATTCAATATTAAAGATGTGCTAAAAAGTATCAATGAGAAAATGATTGTAAGACATCCTCATATTTTTGGGAATAAACAGGTTAAAAATGCTGATGAGGTTGAACATAATTGGGAAAAGATAAAAAAGCAAGAAAAGAAACATAGAAAATCTATTTTAGATGGATTACCAAAATCCTTGCCATCTCTAATTAAGGCTAAAAGGATTCAAAGCAAAGCTGCAACAGTTTCTTTTGACTGGGATAATATTGAGGATATTTTCAAGAAGTTTAAAGAAGAACTTGCAGAATTTGAATTTGAATACAAAGCTAAAAATCAGGAAAAGATGTCAGAAGAGATGGGGGATATTTTATTTACTCTGGTAAACATTGCACGAAAACTAGATATTGACCCGGAATTTGCTTTAGAAAACACAATCAAAAAGTTTATCCAGCGTTTTAATTATATTGAGAAAAACCTTAAAGAAAAAATCTTTACAAGTAGTCTCCAACAGATGGAAGAGCTTTGGCAAAAAGCAAAGGAAAATCCAGATGAAACCCACATGTCAGCAAGCAGACACAAAGGAGCATGAAAATATCATTTGTAAGCATTCCCAAGCTGGGGCTTGGGAATGAGTTTGTTTATTTTTTTTTCTTTGTGTCTTTGTGTCTCTGTGGCAATGTATTTACATATGAAAAAAAGTAGAACTAATTCTCTTTTTATAAGATATTATTTTATCATTGGAAGTGTTGTAATAATTCTTTTCTTTGTGCTTTATACAAATGCTTTGCTTTTTAAAGTCAGGCAAGAATTAGAAGTTTTTCCAAAAATATATGCCAGATTTGCAGAAGTTTCTACTAAAGAAGATATTGAAAGTGATTTGCTTGAAATAATTCTAACAGAAGTTGTTCAAAAAGTTAACTACCCAATAATTGTTACCGATGATAAAAATGTTCCCAAATGCTGGAAGAATATTGATCTGCCTTCCAAAGATATAGATTCCCTTTCCAGACCTGCGCAGGAACATATTAAGCAAATTATCCAGAAGATGGAAAAGAGTGAATCACATATCTTATTACAAGAACCAAATACAGGTGAAATAATCTCTAAAATTTTCTATAGTGAATCTCCAACTATAAAAAGATTAAAATTCTTACCATATCTTGAATTTATTACCCTTATATTGTTTATTGCAATTGGTACATTTGGCATAATCCTGATGAAAAAGAGAGAACGAGAACAACTCTGGGTTGCATTAGCAAAGGAAACCGCACATCAGTTTGGCACACCTATTACTTCACTTCTGGGCTGGATAGAATTGTTGAAATCAAAGATTTATACGAGTGACACAAATGAAGAACTCCCTAAAGTGCTCAGTCAGATGAAATTGGATGTTCAACATCTTCAAGATATTGCTTCACGATTTGGTAAAGTAGGTTCATCTATTCAATTAAAAAAATCAGACCTTGATAAAACTATCAATGAAACAATTGAATATTTTACACCAAGAATGCCAAAAGGAAATCATAAATTAAACCTGAATTACATAAAAAAGACTGAAGAGAATCTCTTTTACTTTGATCCTGATTTATTGAAATGGGCTCTCGAAAATTTAATCAAAAATTCTATTGATGCTATGAAAGATAAGTCCGGGAATATTTTTATAATTACCTATCAAAAAGGTAAAAAGGTCTATATTCAAATTAAAGATGAGGGCATTGGAATCCCCAAAAATATACAAAAATCCGTATTTGATACAGGGGTCACTACAAAAAATCGTGGATGGGGATTAGGATTAAGTTTGGCTAAAAGAGTTATAGAAGAGTTTCATAGAGGAAAAATTTATATTCTGCAAAGCGAAGTAAATGTTGGCACTACTTTTGAAATAATGCTTCCAGAAACACAAAGAAGGGATATAGGGATATAGGGAGATAAGGATATAGGTGTATAATAGAGCAATGTCTGATTTTTTAAGATTATGATTTGGAATAAACCCATCCCCAATTAAATTGGGGATACCCCAATCGGTGGGTAGAAACTGGACTGCCCTCCGTTTGTTGGGATGGTTTATCCTGTTTCTCCATATGTATCCAATGTTATATTATTAAGATTTATAAATTTGCGTATTCACAAAAATGAAATTCCTATGCAATTAAATTATAAAATCTCTGTGTCTCCGTGTCCCCGCCTGCCAAAGCTAAGCGGAGGGCAGGTCTGTGGCAAAACATAGTGGAGGTAAATATGTTTGTATTAAGTCCTGAAGAGATGAAAAAATTTGACCAAATCACTACCCAGGAAATTGGTGTAGATGACCTTATACTTATGGAAAACGCAGGAAAAAAATCAGCAGAAATCATAGAAAATGAAATCCCGATATATCGGGACGATGATTCTATTGCAATTTTTTGTGGAACCGGTAACAATGGCGGCGATGGAATGGTTATTGCAAGATGGCTATTTAATCATGGTTATGATGTTTGCTGTTTTATTGTTGGTGAACAATCCCGTTTCTCTTCTCTTACAAAAAAGAATTATGAAATTCTAAGAAAATTGAATTGCGAAGTACAATTCGTAAAAAATAAGAAGGATGCAGAGAAATTAGCTAACCAATTGTTAGAATTTGATGTGGTTGTTGATGCAATATTTGGCATTGGCTTAAAAGGTGAAATAAAAGGTTATAGAAAAGATATTATTGAAGCAATAAATGAATATGCTGAATTAGTTGTTGCTGTTGATATTCCTTCAGGAGTAAACGCTAAAACTGGAAAAGTTGCAAATGTTGCAATAAATGCTGATTTTACAATTACAATGGCAGACTTAAAATATGGACATCTCCTTTTTCCAGGAAGAGAATTATGTGGAGAGACTTACATAGTTGACATTGGTGTCTCTCCTAAAATCTATGCTGAAAATTTTCCAAAAGCAGAAGTGCTTGACGATATTGATGATTTCTTTCCACCAACAAAACATAATACGCATAAAGGTGATTTTGGTAAAGTTGCTGTTATCGCTGGCTCTCCCGGATTTACAGGTGCTGGAATAATGGCATCAAATGCTGCTCTGGAAATGGGTTCAGGTTTGATAACACTTCTTCACCCAAAAAGTCTTTCTCAAATCTTTGAATCATCTCTAATAGAAGTTATGACTAAAGGAATAGCTGAAACCAAAGATAGAACCATTTCTCTTAATGCTTTGGATGAGGTAAATTCCTTTATAGAAAATTGTGATGCAGTAGCTATTGGTCCAGGGATTTCTAGAAATAAAGAAACTGCTGAATTCGTGAGGAAGTTTTTAATTAATAATAACAAACCAACAGTAATTGATGCCGATGCAATAAATGCATTTGAAAATTATCCTGCCGAGCTAAAAAAAATAAGTAGCAAACCTTATATTTTCACACCGCACATAAAAGAGTTCTCACGATTAAGTGGATTACTAATGAACGAAATTAAAAGAGATGAGCTAAATTTTGCAACTGAATTTGCTAAGAAGTATAATTTAATACTTTTACTTAAAGGGAGCACTTCAATTATTACCAATGGAGATAAAATTACATTTAATATAACAGGAAATCCAGGATTAAGTACTGGCGGTAGTGGAGATGTATTGACGGGTATTATTTTAGCATTATTAGGGCGAGGATTCTCACCTTATGATGCAGCAAGAGTCGGAGCATATATTCATGGCAGAACTGCTGATATTATTGCAGATGAAATTGGTGAGATTTCTGTAACTCCAACAAAATTAATAAAGAATATTTATCGGTGTTTAAAATCTGACAAGAGTTGACTTTACTTTGGTTACACAAAAAGTCCCAATCTGATAAAGATTGGGACTTTTAATATACAAATATATAAAACTACCTCATCAGAACCATTTTCTTGGTTTCACTAAATGTTGCAGTTTTCAACTTATAGAAGTATATTCCGTTTGATAGATCCTCAGGATACCAAATCGCTTCTCCATCTTTTCCATAAACAGTATCAATTAATTGGCCGATGATATTGTAAATCTCAATTTTTACTTTCCGATTCCTATTTCCTGCAATATTGTATTTTATAATAGTTGAGTTTTTAACAGGATTTGGATAATTTTGAAAGAGATAATCATTTTGTGATATAGGCGGCTCATCTATTGATGCCATACTTGTATCAACAACTGCTCTCATCATAATATTTTGAGGAATTCCTGCAGTATAATCAAACCACATTCCACCTGTATACTGATAACTTCTATTAAAGGATGGTCCATTCTCATCAACACCAATCAAACTGCTGCTTGAAGGTTCAATCCATCCGATATAGAAATCACCATCATTAATAACAATGTTATAATCATCAGGAATAGTTATAACTGTCCAATCATTTTCTACCAGGTCAGAAATTGGAACAAAAAGCACTGGGTCAAGCAATTGTGTTCCTGGCAATCCGTCTGTTCCATCATCATCCCAAACTTGCAAAATGAGTTGCTGATTAATAGTTGTAAGGTAATACTTCAATCTTATTAACTTAACTGGATAGCAGGGAGGAGTGATACGAACAGCAAGGTAGTTCATAACTGCACCGGCACAGTAACCGCTTTCTGCAGTACCATCATCATAGGCTAATTCTACAGCTGTAGTAATTTCTACATACGCAGATGCTTCATTTGAATAACCACTTTCATCTATACCATACATTGCGGTTACGACATAATAGTTTGTTGTACCGGTAGCAGGCTCTTGATGGATGTAGGTTGTATCAGTTGCAGGAACAGATGCAACATAATCATAAGGCTCACCAGAAGTTAATGAGTGATAAATTTTATATTCAGTAATATCTTTGTGATATCCTAAAGTGACAGTTTTTCCATCGGTACTTTCAATATATCCAGCAATGTTCCAATTATAGTTAAAATTAAATGGAGGAAGAGATATATCAGTCCATCCGTCTAAATTAGCCCATAAACCATTCTGAGCCGGACCTGAATCATAGCCTGCAGGATATCCATTAGGCTGACCAATAGCTAATTGATTCATATGATATCCAATCCAGTATTCGTTACCTTCCTCAATTTCTACCGGAGTCGTAAGTATAATTTCATTCCAATCATCTATAGTTGGACTTATTACTGGTTCTGTGGTTTCCACCGTTGAAGCCATTAGACCTGACCAGATATAAATAGTATATGTTGTAGAATCAGGAGAAGTTGGGAAGAATTGTACTTTTGTGATTTGACCACCGACATAAGGTAACATATATGTAGAAGAGAATCTGCTGGCTACATCCCATTCACCTGGAGCAGTTAACCCAATAGAACCGGCATTTGTGCCATTATCCCATCTAATCCATCCTTCCAAACCACTTGGTGGAGGGCTCCAATTTAATTCAACAGTTAGATCTGGCAGAGCTTCGGCAGTAAGATTTTCCGGTGGAAGCACAGGAGCTGAAATATAAGTATACTTAAACATACCTCCTGTAAACTGGTCAGCATTAAAACCTCCAGCATAGCCACATTTATCATTTGCCCAATCTGTAGCCAGAAATTGAGTTCCTTCAGTTCCTGCATAAATTGTCCAGGAATGGCCACCATCAAGACTATAAGATGCGCCAGTAGCGCCAGGTGTTTGGTAATCTGCTCCTGTACTTACATACATATTGTCTGTTCCGGGGACATATGATATATCATTATAATAAACCGTTCCAGTGTGACTAACTAATGTCCAATTCACTCCACCATCTGAAGTTTCATACAAAGTTCCTGTGGTAGCAGCTCCCTTATCCTGTAACAGGCCATTCATTGAATCCTTGAACCAGATATTGACATAAGTTAATGAACCTACAGGATTACAAACTGTCCAGAGATGACCTCTGTCAGTTGATTTGAAAACTCGACCCTTATTAGTTCCACACCAGATTGTATCTCCCACAACATCATAATATCCGACGATTCCAAATTCACCGGTTAATGGGGCTGGAATATTACGACTTGGAACGCGATTCCAGTTTGCACCACCATCAGTTGTTGTATACATTTCATAATAATCATCAACAGGATCGCCTTGACACCATCCTTCATTTTCATTCCAGAAATGAACAATATTTGGGAATGCTCCCAAAGCATAATCATAAATTGCAGATGTTTGACGAATCCATGTTAATCCACCATCAGTTGTTTTGTATATACCCTGGGGATTCGTTCCAGAAGACCTATACATTGGAACCCATGCAGTATTAGCATCCAATGCAAAAATCATAGAAAGTTCTAATCCTGAGGCATTATTAACTACACCAGGTGTCCATAATTCACCGCCATTTGTAGTTTTGGTAAATTCTTGAATTATAGCACCACCTCCACTTCCATCATAAGCGCTTGCCCAAACAATATTTGAATCTACTGCACACATATAGTGTAGCCCTCTTGAAGGTGTTGTAAAACCAGAGGCTTGTTCAATCCATCCATAACCTCTACCTGCTCTTTCCAATGCAGTAGAATTGTTAATAGGCACATATTGAATTTGAGCTTCCTGTCTAGCAAAGCCAACAGTTGCAAACAGAGAAATTGCTAAGATTAGCAAAGTAATTGTAAGACTTTTTTTCATCTTATCTCCTTCCATTTTTTTATTAGTTTATGCTATTAATATAAAATTTAACTCTTTAATAATTCTACTCCTCTATGTGTCAAGTAATATACAACATTTCAAAATAATTATTTCTTATTTTATTCTATTATTATATTACTATTTAATATATCCAACCCTTCCAAACCTTCTATATTGCTACCTTCTTTATTGATAAGAGTAATATTTTCAATCATTAGAGAACTTTCGCCAATACTCAGCCCCTTTATTAAAAACCTAAACAAAGTGCAATCTCCATTTATCACTTGTGAGTAATTACCATCTTCTGAAACTATACCAACATTTAACCGATTGCTTTCTTTCTTTATCATTGTAATTGTTTGATGTTCTGCCCAAACATTACCAAGAGAGAAATAATTATTTGGCAAATCAATCTTTGTTGAATCAAAGACTATTTCCACAGATATACCAAATAAATCAAAGACATTTTTTATATTAAAGGATAATTCTGTGGTCTCTCCAATTGATATTGTGTTATCCTGAGGTTCAATAAGAATTGTTAAGGTCCGAGATGGTTCGTCTGTAGTCGTACTGCAAGCAGAAATAACAATCATAGAAATAACTACTGCAATTCTAAATAATACTGAAATTTTTTGCATATCCACCTTTATTTCATAAATATCATTTTTTTAATTGCACCAATCTTCCCATCTATTTCAAGCATATACAAATATAGTCCATTACCAACCTGAATACCATATTGATCTTTTCCATTCCAAATAATAGTATTTTCCCCTGATTTATTACTTTGTAAACTGAATTGTCTTATCAGCTGACCTCTCACATTATAGATTTTCAAATAACCTGATTGTCCATCATTTTTTAAATAGAAATTTATTGTAGTTGAATTTGAAAATGGGTTAGGAAAAGAGTTAAAAAGAATATTTTTTTTGATAGTATCTACTTCTACGAGATTAAATGTTCTTGCAATAAAATTCTTAATTTTCATACTTATTTCACCCTCACCACAATTATCATAAATTTCAACAAAGTTCTCACGGTACTGAGCCAAATTAGAAGGTAAAGGAAAAAAGCTTGAATATGTTGTATGAGTTTTATTCCAATTCAAACCTATTGCAAGCACATCAGTTATATTCACAGTTCCATCTCCATTACAGTCTGCAAAAGCAACATTTTGTTCTGACCAGGAACCTGGAAATTCATGTCCTATCCAATCAAATGAAACCACATCCCGGGATGTGCAAGATTCTCTAAAATATACTCCTATCGGAAGGATATCCAGTGTATCCACAATACCATTATTATCTGTATCACCTGACCATATTTGCGGGTAAACAGAGATATAATTATTTTTTAAAACTGTAGCAGATGAATCGTTCTCATCAATTATTGAAAGAGATACAGTATAAATGCCTGATGTTTGATATATATGAACTGGATTTTGCACTAAAGAACTATCTCCATCTCCAAAGCACCAAAGCCAGTCTGTTATTGAGGCTGTAACATTCGCAGATAAATCTGTAAATTGAATTTCCAGCGGAACTGTTCCTGATGTTTTATTAGCTGTAAAATTGGCTTTAAGAGCTGGAAGAGTATCAACAATTGCTCGCATCATAAAATTCTGAGGAATATCTTCTGAATAATCAAGCCACTCACCATTTGTATATTTGTAACTTCTATTATTAGAAGGAATTCCGTTATCTAAACCAATAAGACTATTATCTATTACTTCCACCCATCCAATAAAGAAATCACCTTGTTCAATAATTATATTATATTCCTCAGGTAATGTGATGATATTCCAATCTTTTGCAATTAAATTGTCGGTTTCAACAATTAATGGTGGATTAAGTAATTCTTCACCCGGTTTGCCATTTTCTTCTTCCCATATTTGCAAAATAAGTTTTTTAGAATTGGTAAATAAAAAATATTTTAAACGAATAATTCTTAATGGATAGTTATCCGGGGTAATTCTAACTGCAAGTGAATTCAAAGGAACACCAGCACTATATCCATCGCTAACATTTCCATCATCATAAGCATATTCCTGGGCTGTTGGGATTTCTACAAATGTCCACGCCTCATTTGAATAATTGCTTTCACCTTCCTCATAGACAGCAGTTACAGCATAATAATATATATTGCCAGGGTCAACAGTATCATCAGTATAAAAAGTATCTATTATACCTGTTTGGATTGGGTCACCATAATCACCACCTGTAAGACTGCGGTAAACATTATAACTATTTGGTTGAGGAACAGTTGCATATGTTGTAGTGCAGCGAACTCCAAACTCACCATCTGGTAAAGGTGGTGTTGCACCTGCTGCCGTAGCTTGCCATGTTGACCATCCTCCACCACTTAAAACATAACTATGCTCACTTGGAACAGTGGATTCATCTAATGCACAATCAATTGTTGAGCTACATTCAAAAGCAATAATGAAATCATTTTCAACATCCCAACTTACCGTATAAGTTGCTGGGGTTCCAGCCTGTGTTTCTATTGGCATAGTATATGTTGGAGCACTTGAATATGTTACTCCACTCTTTTCAAAAACGCCAATAGTGGTTGGACCCGCTAAGTCACTACTAAATACTGTAAATTCTATAATGGTACAAGCTCCGCCAACAGGAAAATCTTCCCCAATATAACCCGACCCGCTTGAGAAGCTAATAGCATTTTCAAATGTTCCATCATCCCACTGCATTTCACCACCTAAGCCTGAGGGTGCATCCCAGGTTAGGTCTACAAATCCAGTTTCCATGTTATACTCTGCATCCAGATTAGATGGTGGAAGTACATCTAAAGTGGATAAAACCTCAAAATTATCTATGCAAAGCCCAAAAGTTGTCGGGTCATCAGCATTGGAATGCAGACCTATGCGAAATTGGACAGTATGACCTGCCAATACAGATATATCATTATATCCTGGCCAACACAGAGAAAATGGTGTCCATTCATTTACATTTCCGGTAAAGACAAATTGCGTTTGCCCTCCAAGTGGATTACTGACAGAATTCCAACCGCTCCATTGATTCCCTTCAAGATAACGAAGTTGTACAATAATATAATCACAATTTAAGTCTGAAGATGGTTCGTCCAGTTCATCTTTGATCTGCATATCCCAAATAATATCAAGACCGGAAGGAAGTTCAATTTCCGGACTAATGAAATAATCATTCATATTTGGATTATATGTAGCTGTTACTGAGTCAAAGCAACCAAGTGCATGAGTAGGTGAAGGTGCAGCTGTGTCCTCATAAAGATGCCAGAGCTGTCCACCTATTGGAGTATTTGAATAAGCATGGAATCCTGTAGTATCTTCTCCATTATTAAAAAAGACATCTGCTACATTGATGCTATCTATAAATACCCCTGTCAAAGCAGGACAATCTTCTGTACATTCCGCTCCATCTGAAGCAAAAGCAAAACTAATAATAACCTTTTCACTATGATATGAGTCGGGAATGCTCATAGATGTATAAGACCAAGCTGTTGAACCACCCCATCCAGGTATTCCTGGGATTCCATCAGAATCTTCTTCATGAATAAACCCGAAACTATACATACTGGAACAATTATATTCAGGGGAAATAGCGGTTAAAATCACTGCCTGGTTATAATCTTCACCGGATTTTCTTATTCTGACATTAAATCCATCCCATCCATCAAAATTTTCATGAATTCCGGGAGCTTCCATAGCACGATATTGTTCAAAGGATAAAATCATTTCTCCTGACGCAGGTAATGTGATTTCTGGAGTATCCAAAACCTGATACCAATTGTCCAGATAACCACCATTTGTACCAACATCCGGGTCACCCATCCACCAAGATTTACCGTTTCCTCCAAATGGATTATATTCACTTATATGCCAGTGAACACCCGCATCAGTTTCATCAACTGCTGTCCAGTCTGATGCTCCATTTTCAAAATCTTCTAGAAATATTTCCGAATAATTTCCATCTCTATTATTAGATTTAGATATCATTTTTTTTGTTTCATCTGAGATTTCTTTAAGTTTATACGCATTGGTATCTTTAGCATTTAAACTCATAGCTATAATTAATGCTATTGTTAGTAAAAACAATCTTCTCATTATTATACCTCATAAAAAATTTGGTTATATCAATAATCTTTCTTAAGAATAGTAAAACAATATTTATAGTTTTGGCGTTATGTCAAGTTTTTTGAAATAATTGGAAATTTACATACCCCAAAGATTTTAAAATTAATTGAGAAACTGTCAGGGAATGGTCCCTGACAGCCCAGAAAAATAAAAAAGGGAAGAGGATTTTCACCCTCTTCCCATTAAACATCATCTCCAAAGAGACTATCTCATCAGAAGCATCTTCTTAATGAATGTCTTCTTATCAGCTTCTAATTTATAGAAATATATTCCATTTGCAAGTTTACCATTTCCGTTCTTGCCATTCCAGACAACCGTATGATTTGCAGGACTCATCTCACCGTCAATTAGTGTTGCAACCAACTGTCCTCTCATATTGTAAACAGACAGTTTAACATGAGATTTTGCTTTAAGACTGAAGGAAATCGTGGTTGAATAACTGAATGGGTTCGGGAAGTTAGAATTCAGTTTAGTAACTAAAGGTAGAGTTTCACCAGTTCCTACTGATTGTGGTCCAACTGTAAATGTAACTTGAATAACTGTTGCTCCAATATCAGGATTGGAAGTATTTACATTGATATATGCGGAATAAGTACTATCGTCTAATCCTTCAGAATTTGCAGTTACGGTCAGTGGGGCAGTAGTTGATGGGTCAATAGTTCCATCGCCTGGAACAACAGTCAACCATGGTGATATACCACCACTCAGCCATAGAATTATATCATCAATGAGCTCTGTTTGAACTGTAGTATTAGTAATTGCTGCAAAGGAAGCTGTAGTAAATACAGTTCTAAATGTCATTGCATCATACTGGATTCCACATATACCTTCTGGAGTAGGACTGGTAATATTGAATAAGCCATCAGCCACAAAATCAGTTAACCAGTCAATATAGAGACCATCTTTCGCGCTATAGATATCTTGAACATCAAATGTATATCCTTCTGCAAGTGAGCCCGCAACTCCTTCAATGGTTCCTGTTGGAGGTCCACCCTGGCTTGTCCCAATGAGCCAATTATCTTGAGTAACACTTCTCATACCAAGATAATCATAAGGGAATTGACCAGCAGAGAAGCTTCCGGCAGATGAATATGAAGCCCAGAAGTAGTCTTGAGCAGAGAGGAATAATGTACCGCCTCCATCAAGATATGCGGCAAGATTTGCCTCATCATTATCTGTCATACAGTCGTGACCAAAGTAACCCCAGGATTCACCGGAGAACCAGATTATAACATCATACAATTGCATAGTTGCTAAGTCAGGTCCATCTAGACTAATGTCAACTACTTCATAATGTGTATAATCGGTATATCCTGCTGCAATAAGAGCTGCTTCAAAGTATGGCCAATCATCAGTATATCCAATAGTAGGAGAACTTCCATCTCTGTCAACACACAGAATAGATTGACGACTCTTATCATATATGTAATCAATATCTATGTCAAAATCAACAGGACCTGTACCAATATTTTCAACATATAAGGTATCAACAACTGAGTCACCAGGTGCGGTTTGGAAGGTAAAGCTGGCTGGAGTATATATTAGTTCTGGAGATGTCATTATGTAATTCACTGTTGTAGTTTGATCATCAAGGATTTCAGCATCCTCTAATCCAATGTTATAACCTTCTTTTTTAAAAGTAACATCATAGAGACCAGTAAGCATATCTTCAATTAGATAATACCCATATACATCAGTAGTATCAGTATATACTTGTTTGCCTGAGCTTGTAGCAGTAATAAGAACACCTTCAATTGGATTAGTTGTTCCTGCGTCTGTTACTGTACCATCAAGATTACCATATTCTGGGGTACCGACTATAAGAGTTGCAGCAACAATTGTATCACCTACATTCGGGATAGAGAAGAAATGAATATCAGCAGTCTTAATTGTACCAACTACAAGGTCTGTAGCATCAAAATATACTGTAACTAATGAATCACCACCAGGTGGAACTGTGCCAGAAGACGGCTCAATCCTTATCCAGGTTGTGTATGGACCTAAATCATAGCCGAACAGTATATCAGGAGTTCCTTGTGCTAATCCTCCAAGTACCCATCTTCCAGGTACAATATCTCCTGATGTAAACAAGGCACCAGCTATTGTGCCAGGGAAATCTCCACTTACACTATGGGTTACTCCTGTCAGTGTCAATGTATTCAAATTATACTGCTCTACCTGACATCCACCACCTGTTGTAGTACCTGTGAATATCCAGAGATATGGTCCACCTTCTGATATATTATCATAAGCAGTACCATATAAGCTTGGTGGTGCATAGATAGTGTTAAGAACATTTCCTGACCTGTCTACAAGCTTGAGGTCTGCGTCCCAGTTATTTACCCAGAAGGCATCATTATCTTCATCATAAGCAATAGAACGAACAGCTACAGGAGAATTGATTGTTCCATAAAGATTACCATCTTCATCATACTGATAGATTGTATTCGTAACATTAGAACCATAGAAATATGTACCATCAAATGCCATATCTCTTAAGCCATCTGTTCCAGGTATCCAGTTTGGGACCCAACTGCTGATATAGTTACCCTCAGCATCAAATTTGTATACAGTTCTATATATACCTTGATAACCCCATTCGGCAACTAAGAAATAGCCGTTACCAAATTCAGCACCTGCAATACCTGTACCACTTGTAGGTGTATCTACATCATAGCTGAACAGTATATCCCACAGATCCTTTGTAGGTGGATTATATGGAGTAGTTTGATTAGGGTCAACCTCTGCATTCATTGAAGGGGCTGTTACACCTTCAAATTGATTAGTAGTGAAATCTATATCTGGTTCTTCAATGTTCGCATACCAACCCAATGGGGCATTACCATCATTGCTTACAGTAAGGAATTCTGTACCCTGAGTATTTGGATCAAGTGTTATTGTTACAAAATCTGGAGTAACATCAATAGTAGGATTACCCATAATAACATCTTCTATGTAAGTTTCACCGGGTAGGACTGTAAATGTATCAGTGAAGGTAACGAAACCTTCTGCTTCACAAGTGAAATAATAGAATTGAGCAATGATTGGGTCTATTTCATAATATCCAGTATCATTGGTTGTGACGCAGTAACGTTCTAATGGGTGCAGATTTCCGATTGCTGTAATAGTGGCATTTTCAATTGGATTCATCCATCCGTCAGTAACAGTTCCTTCTAATGCACCATATTGTGGTGGAGGAGCAAGACCAATCATAACATCATCAATATACCAGCCTGAATACTGAACAGAGACATCAGAACCAAAGTGCCATCTGAAACACGCTGTCTCACCAACATAAGCAGACAGGTCAAACACAACATTTTCCCAGAATCCCTGAGCATGACCACAGAATATTGGCTCAGGATATAACGGGTTAGATGTATTTGCTACTCCAGTGTAACCTGTAAGTGGTGTAATTACTGTCCATGTAGAACCACCATCTGTAGAGATCTTAACATTTCCACCATCATAGCTAGCTTCAGTATCATACCAGTGCCAGAAACTCAATAATGCATTATCCTCAAGTACAATCTCTGGACTATCTAAGGTATAATTAGAGTTATTATTATAGTTCCCACTTAGATTAGTTGCCCAAAGCTTAACACCTGAATGTGCATTTCCAGGACCAGATGTTGGGATACCCCATTCCCATTGGCCTGTTCCAACATATCCACCATCGTCAAGTTCGAAGTCTTCAATATTTAGACATACTGGTGTTGCAGAAGCAAGATTAGAAGGTCCTGATTCACCAACAGTATATACTGCTGTTACCCAATAAGTATATTCTACATAGGCTTCTACAATCTCATCTCTATAGAAACGAGGGTCTTCAACTGGTATATAGGCTATAGCTCCTGTCGTAACATCTTCTCTATATACATTATATCCTTCAAGGATAAGGTCACGGGTTAAGGTTGTAACTTCATACGAACCAGGTTCATCAGGCGGTGTTAGATAGTGGAGATTGAAAACAGAGTTGCTTGAGAGCGAATTTTGCATTGCAGTAATTTCCTCTTCAGGCAATACACCTGGAGTATAATCAACCTGACCAGCAGTAATCTCTCTCAATTCTCCTTCCACCATTGCAGTTGCACGAAGCATAAACACACCCGGAGTAGCAGCTGCAGCTACATGTAGGAGTGCCCAGGTTGAACCATCATAATACCAGTCTAAATTAGCAGTAGCATTAAGTCCATTTTCATCAAAACCAAACCAGTTAGTATGGCCGGCAAGCATATTCCAGTGAACCATTGCATAAAATTCTCCATCAAATGGAACATTGGGGACTGATACAGTTGTCCATGTACCCGCTGGTATTACGAATGGGTCCGATGTGCCTACTAAATTATGACCAGAATCAAATACATCTATTGTTACATTCTCTGTCGTTGCTCCTACATATGGATCTGCATAAAGATCAAAGCTTACAAGCTCGCCTGTATCGGTTACAGGGAACAGATTTCCAAGCCATGCATCATAACCAGGATTAATGCACCAGCCATTTTCATAACTGCCGTCATCAAGGACATACTCTACCTGTGTAATACCACCTGTAGTTGGTGCGTGCCAGGTAAGGTCTATACACAGATGTTGACCTTCTGCAACCAAGTCAGTTGGTGCTGGTCCATCAAAGTACATCTGAACATCTTTAACTGTTATCCAGTCTCCAAGTACTATATTATATGCCCAAAGATCAAGGAAACCATCTTTGTGATACAGTATGTTATAAGTACCAATTGGAGGTACAGGGTCAAATTCATAGAAGCCATTAGAATCAGTATATGCGACAAAGTTTCCACAAGAGACCTTTACACTATCAATAGGTTCGCCAGTAGTGATAAAGGTGACTGTACCTTGTAATCCACCAGCTGACTCTTCTACATTCAAAGTAAGAGGAACGGTTACATCTGAAGCTCCGTAGAGTTCTGCATTATTATGAACAATGATAGTAGCTTCGTGTACACCTGGTTCAAGAGTAGCATCATCACAGATTATTGTAATGGTTCGTGTGGCACCTTGAGGAACTGAACCTGATTCCGGGTCTGCATGAACCCATTTTTCTCCTGTTGCCATATTTACATCATCAATATACCAGTAATTGATGTTATATGAATAACCATCAAAATACCAGCATACCTGGAAGTTGTCTGAACCAACATCTGAGTTCTCTAAAGTTATACTTACTGTCTCAGGTCCAACACTAGCTGATGGAGAGATTGTCCATACATCATTCCATGTTGTTCCACCATCACTTGTCGTGGCTACTCCAAGTGTATATGGAGTAGTATAATGATTTACATAATGCTTGAATTTCAATGGTAAGCTTGTATATCCAGAAGTGTTAATTACAGGACTGATTAATCTTCTAATACCAGTGAAAGTAGGGGAATAGTAGAACTTAGCTTCTGGGGCTGTTCCGCCAGCATAAGCACTGTTAGAACCTACCCAGTTACTTTCTGCAGTCCATCCATCAGGTGGGAAATTATCAAAACCTTCATCAAGTAAGGTTTCAATACCTGGTATATCAATTTCAATATCCCAATCAAGATTAATTGCACCTTCGTCTCCTGTATTAGTAATATAGAGAATATCAGAAGCAGTATCTTTTCCATTATGTATAATACCCATTGTGAATTCTTCAGGTTCTACAAGCACTCCAGGTGAAGGTATCAATTCTAAGCTTGCTGTATAGTAAGTAGTTGTTTCTGTTCGTATAAGTTCTTTCTTAAATGGTTCTTCCAATACTTCTGACCACTCACCTAACATAATATAGAATGTGCCATCATTCAGTAATCTGTATTGAAGAACTTCATCATCACCACCAAAACCATCATCAGCAGACGCTAACATAACAGAATCTGCATCTAACAATGCAATTGCTCCATCAAACGACACTGTATCTGCTACATCAAATACTATGTAAGCAACATCACCTTCTGAACCATCAAATTTATAGATATCAACATCATAATCAGCATAATCAGGATTATAGTAAATTTGAGCATCTTCTGTTACATCTCCATACTCTGCTGGTGTTGCATCAGCAAAAGTGTTATTAGGTTCGTAAGGGTCTTTGGGATGACACAGAGCAGAAGCTAAAACAGTATGAGTAACATCATTGTATTCTCTTGAGTAGACAAGGACAGGGGTCAATTCACCCTCTTCTTCATTTGTATCTTCAGGTATTGAAATAGTCAGCACAAAGCTGGCTGTATCACCTGGATTAATGTCAAGATAAGGCGGATTAACTGTTTTAGGCCAACCTGGACTGGGACCGCCGCCACCCGGAATATCCACATCATCAATATACCAACCTGCATATTCCACAACAGTGGTTGCATAAAAGGAAAAGCATATTTGCACATCAGACATTCCATCATAAGCGGAAAGGTCAAGATCAAAATAATCCCAGGAAGTTGGATTATAGGTGTCTACAGTAAGAAGTATGTCGCCATTTACAACAACTTGTCCATAATCAAATGAACCGAATATATCAGACCAGCTCCAGAATCTCAAATATGCATCGGTTATACTAGAGAAATCAAAGATTTTTGTCAGATAACTTGTTCCACCTGCATTAGTATAATCACCATTTACTACAGTAGCCCATAAGCCTGTACCTGAATGAGCTTCATCTGGTGGTGTATGGGAACCTGTATAATTACCTACATCATAGGTATTACTCCATCCCCAATCACCTACTGGATCCCAATCAGCTGTGGGAACCCAGCCTCCATCTGTGGTTTCGAAATCTTCAATATCTCTCTTGTTGTAACGAATTGCAGAGGTATCTTGAATCAGCATAATGTAACGGTCGGTTTGAATACCAGTATTAGTTACATCGTAGGTATAATTGATTGAAGTGCCTGCTCCAGAGTAATCAGAAATGTAGTTAGGAACAACTGAGAAGTTAATTGGAAGGTATGGAGCTGGCATTGTAATATTGTCTAAACCAACACCACGCGATTCATCATTCAATTCACTACGATGACGCCAGCGAATTTTTGCATCATTACCTATATAATCCACAGGAAGTGTAACGAAAACTTCTTCATATTCAGCCATTGCACTATCAGCACTTAGAATAGCGATTTTTTCCCAGGTTGGAAGCGGGTTAAGATAGTCATTTGAAATTTCAACAAAGAGTGTATCACCTGTTATTACTTTTGGACCTTTGCTATCATAAAGATTATCATTTCTCCAGTAGAAATGAATGAAGTCACCATCTTCAATAATTAATGGCGGTGAAATAAGAATAGCATCTGCATCGTGATACCAACTGCATCTTGCATATCCGTCACCCTCATAGGCTTCTTCTTCAAAGCGTGCCCAGTAATTGCCAGGATTTTCCCAGCCAAATGGTGGGAAGGTTATCTCTTCAAATCCTTCCATTACATAGTCAGAACCATAAACAATACCGCTTAACTCAATAGTGCTATCACCTATGGCATTTGTATTGAAAGTAAGTAGCTCATTGTATCTACCAGGATTTAAAGCATCAAGTGTTATTGTTGCAATATCACTTTCTCCAGCAGGGATTGTATCAGGATAAATACATGAGAATGGAAGATTAACATCTACTCCTGATATAATGAGGTCAACACTACCATCATCTGTAATGCTCACATCCCAACTTGGGGTCGTTCCTTCTTCAACCCAGCCAAAATCGTAAGTTGTATCACTTAATACCATTACTGGAACAGGTGGAATCTCTTCATATACAAAGTCATCAATATAGTAGTAATCAGAAGTACCATCAAGACCATGTTTTAATGCAAGGTAAATGTAATCTTCTGTTGGTGCAAGATATTCGAAATAATATTCAGTATAAGTATTTGTTACCTCAACAGTATCAAGAGCAGTAAAGGTTGCTGGGTCAGTTGGGTCTGTAATTATACCAACTGGTAAGTTCTGTGTGCCAGAGCTACTTCTTGCCCAGAACATTACTCTGTTACCATTAGCAGATGTTATTAGTGCCGGTGTTATTAATAACAGTTCAGCTAAAAGGTCAGAAGAGTTATACATTTTTACACTCATTACACCGGAGTGAGCATAAGTTGCACTTGAATAGGTATTAACATATGGATATGTACTTGTAGATTGAACAATTTTTGACCAGCCTAGTGGTAAATCTGGCGCAGTACAACCTTCAAAGTCTTCAGATAATTCTGTAAAAGGATCATATACAGCACCACTTAATGCTACTGTGCCCTCACCATAATCAGCATCGCTCTCAATGACAAGAGTATCAGCATAAACTCCAGGTACACTCCCATCAAAAAGAATAGAAATAGTAACACTATCATCAGGAGCCAAAACACCCCCTGTATAATCACAAGAAAATGGTGCATCAAGACCACTAATACCAGAAATTGTGAGGTCACCTATGCCAGCATTTTTAATACCGACATCCAACGAGGCACTGCTTCCTGTAAGTATACTTCCAAAATCATACGCAACAGGAGACAAAGTAATAATAGAATATGGTTCAGGCTCTGGAATATATACAGCATCAAAGTATATATAACTATAACCAGTGCCTGTTTCTCCATAGAAAGCCAGATAATAACTCTCACCATCAGCTAAAGAAGAAAGATCTACTGTATACTCATCATAAGTAGTTGTTATCGGAACAGTTTCAAGATCGGTCCATGTCTCTTTATCCGTAGAGTACTGAATTGTAAGGGTACCTGCAGAATAATATCGTGCCATGAATTTTGTAAAATCACCACTATTTAGTGGAAGCAACTCTGGAGTTATGAGTCGAGATTGTGAACCTGTGCCGTACACATAATACAATCTTGCGTGTTTACTGCCGTCTGGAGGAGATCCGGAAGAATATTGTGCCCAGTCCTGACCTGCTACATTTTGAACATCCCATGCCAGGGGCGGGAAGATATCTCCTTCAAAGCTCTCAAATACATAACCAGAAGGATATGCACTACCAGTTAATAGGGCGGTATTCATTCCAGCAAAATCTCCGTCAATCTCAAAGGTCAGGGTATCTGAATATTCTCCGGCTTCAGTTGGTTCAAACCAGACCGTTGTCACAACATTTTCTCCAGCTGGAATAGTTCCACCAGAGTAATCACAGGAAAACGGTGCAGCTACCACTGCGTCCGTAATCACTAAGTCTTCTGTACCAGAGCTATAGATAGTAAGATCAAAGGAAGCATCAGTATCAGCCTCAATCATACCAAAATCATAGCTACTTGCGCTCAGGTATATCTCAGGTCCATCATAAGGATAATGAAGCCTGATATTTGCTACATAGGCGCCAAGAGTGCCAGCAACCTCGGGGAAAGAAGTATCTTGAAATTTGTACTTTGCTCTGTCCGTTTGAGAAGTGTAGTAGAACTGTGGATAACCGGAAGTCCAATCTCCATCCCAGTTCTGCCAGTATACAATAAGATTATCTGTTCCATTATAGCTGAATGGGGTATCAAGCATAATATCATTCCAGCCAGAGCCATCCCATGTCACAGGACCATCATATACAAGTGTAAATCCAGCAGTAGCAGGGTCATCATAGGCAGCATCTGGAAATGTAGCATCTGCGGTGTGCTTCATATAAATTTTCTGATCAGGCATAGTATAAGAATCGGGTTCGGTAGACACATTATAAGAGATCTTGTTGATATCAATCGCATCGCCAATTTCTGACTGCAGGTAGATTACCTGGGACCAACTATAATCGTAGAGACCGTAAGCTGGAACATATCCTATAGTGCTTGTGCCATCGCCAATTTCAATATAAGCGCCAAACGCCATTGAAGTAATAAACAATAGCATTGCTAATATACATGCTATCTTTTTCATTTTTCCTCCTATAATAGGATTTTTTCATTATTTTTATTTAATAAGTTACCATAATTTTAAATATGCTGGTAGACAATCTTTTGATTATTTACCAGGATTCCTAATTTTGAAGTTAACATAATAGTTTCCTCGTATAATATTATTGGAGGAAATTGTTCCAGCCAAAAAGTTGAGGAAATAACTGAAAAGAGGCTGGTTGCCTAATTTTGACATTAACATTCTTCATATAACCTATTCTTAAATCAATCCTTTCATCTTTTGAAATCAACCTTCTTTTACCAATACCAAGTTTTTTCCTTTTTTAATTTCTATTTATTTTATTGTCAACTTTTTTTTATTTTATACTTACAAAATTGGTAATTACGGTACATAAAAATTGTCGTGGTTCCACATTTTTTCATATGTAAATCCTTTCACCACAAAGGCACAAAGAAAAAAAATAAACAAACTCATTCCCAAGCCCTCCCCTCCCCGATTTAATCGGGGATAATTGGGGATTGGGAATGCTTACAATCGGGGACATGAATGTTTCATCTCTATTAAGATTTAATATTGCCATCATTGCCATCTTTAAATTATTATGTTATTAAAATACTATCATTCTAATTTAATTTTAATAAATCCTATTAATTTTAGATTCCACAAATTTTAGATTATTTTTAAAATGATAAAAATCTTTGTCAAGAAAAATCTTGACTAATTATTATTTAATTAAAATTTATTTTCTTAAATATAACATTAGAGAAATTATGAACAGAATAAGAATTCTTGAAGAGAAAATAATCAACCACATAGCTGCAGGGGAAATTGTTGAAAGACCTGCTTCTGTTGTCAAGGAATTAATTGAAAATTCTTTAGACGCAAATGCAACAAGCATTACAATCATGGTTGAAAAAGGTGGGGAAAAATTAGTTAAAGTGATTGATAATGGCAGCGGAATGTTACGAGACGATGTATTACTTTCTCTGGAAAGATATGCAACAAGCAAGGTCTATAAACTTGAAGACATTCAAAACATCTCAACATTAGGTTTTCGCGGTGAAGCCCTGCCAAGCATTGCTGCAGTTTCTGATGTTGAAATTACAAGCCTTTCTCAAAATTGTAAGGATTGCCCAGCAACCAGGATTACTAAATCAAATGGAAAGGTTATAAATGTATCTGAAGTGGCAAGTAATCCTGGCACAACTGTGAAGGTTAAAAATCTATTTAAAAATGTTCCTGCAAGAAAAAAATTTTTGAAAACTGACCAAACCGAAATGAGTCATATAACAAGAGCTGTTCAATATTTAGCCTGCACACATCCTGAAACAGGCTTCCATTTAATCCATAATAATAAAGAGGTTCTAAACTATCCGAAAGTGCCTTTATTAGAAAAACGAATTGCTGATATCTTCGGAAATAAATTCTTTCACGAAAATATTATTCCAATTCAACATGAAAATCCTCTTATTAGTTTACAAGGATTTATCGGCTCATTTCAAGAAGGGATTTCATGGCCGAATTCTCACTTTCTTTTCATTAATAATCGTTATATTAACGATAAAATAATTTATAGTGCTATTAAAAAGGCTTATGAACCATTTAGTAAAAAAAGTCTTATAAAATCTAAATTACCATTATATTTAATTTTCATTAAAATTTCTAACGAACAAATTGATTTTAATGTATCACCAACAAAAACCGAGGTGCGCTTTGCTGACTCCAGGTTTATATTTAATTTTGTAAGAAATACGATTACTAACTCTTTATTAAATTATGAAAAACAAAGATATACTGAAATCAAATCTGAAGCTGAAAGTTCCTTGTCCATTTCTACGAGTAAGAGAGAACTGCCCATAAGTAAAAAATCAAAACCAGATTTTCAAAAAATTAAACCTAAGCTTTTTTCAATTTACAAAGACGACTTAGAAAAAGTATTTAAAATAGACACTTTTAAAAAAGATAAAAGGGATGTTCAATTAGTGAGTTTTTTTGAAGAAAAAATTATCAAAGACAAAAATAAAATTGTAGAGACAGAGATTGTTAATCCCTGGCAGATTGGAAAATCTTTTATATTTGTGGAATCCAAAGATGGTGTGATTGTATTTGACCAACATGCTGCTCACGAAAGAATTCTCTATGAAAAAATTCTTAATGGTTTTAAAAAATCTGATAAGAGCATATTCGGACAGAAATTATTATTTCCTCTTGTAATTGATTTACCAAAATATCTCCAAAAGACCATTCCAGATTTGATTGAAAAAAATTTAGATACATTTAAAGAGATCGGTTTTAAAATTAAAATCTTTAGTGGTAATTCGCTCATTGTGGAAGAAATCCCAAAAGACTTAAAAAATTGGAATAACGGTGAACTGTTAATAAATATCCTAAAACAATTAGAAGAAGAATATCAAGCTAAAATGGATTTCAAAGAAAAGTTAGCTGCATCCTATGCTTGCCATGCAGCAATTAAGTTTGGACAGAAATTAAGTAAGAAAGAGATGTTAGGATTGATAAATCAATTATTCGCAACACAAAATCCCTTTTTCTGTCCTCATGGTAGGCCAACAATTATAGAAATACCATTTGATGAATTAAGGAAACGGTTTAAAAGGATTTAACAGTGCTCTTTCAATTTTGTAATTAGACGAGAAGACAACAAGATTTTTTACCTATGATAGAACCAAAAAGAAGACGGTGAACTGATAAAACTTGTTAGAAATGAGACGAAACATACATCCCGACGAGTCGGGACAAAGAATGATGAAAATAACACACCCCCCGATACAGTTGTTCCTCCTTACGGGGCAAGCCTAATTCTCCTTTCAGTCTTGGCTAGGCCGAGCCTAGACAGGCGGAGAATTTTTCCCCTCTTAGTAAGGAATCATAGAAATCCCCTCTAACAAGAGGGGTGGACTCCGATGAAATCGGAGGACAGGGTGTGTCATCAGCCTGTCCGGCGTAGCTTTAGCCTAGACGGGTGTGCTATTTTTCAGATAAAAAATAATATTTATAGTAAAAAATAATTAGTTGTTCAATTGGAAAATAACCTATGAAGAAAAATGTTCAAATACTCTATTCTCCTGTTACCAATCTTATTTTATATGCTCTGCTTCTTATCGCTACCCCTTTTTTACTAATACAAAACTATTTGCAACAAGCAATCGGAATGGCTTCCGATTTGTCTTTTAATGTTTGGAAGTTAGAGGTCCCATATATTTTGGCAATCGCCATCATTTTTGTTATTGCTATTCTTGTAATTTTTCGTCATAAGATAACTCGTTTCCGCATTTTCGCTTGCATTGTTGTCATTCTAATGATGATTTTAGGACAGAATTCCACAGATTATTATTTCCATCATAGATTTTATGAATTACAACATAACTGGCATTACTTTGCATATGGAATTTTTTCCTATATAATATATAGATTTTTAAAGCAGAAAGAACTGCCATCAGAACGGATTATTCTGTATACTTTTATTACAGTACTTTCCGCCTCTGCATTTGACGAAGTTGCACAGATTTTTATCTCAAGCCGTATATTTGATATATGCGATGTTGCCAAGGATGCCTGGGGCACAATAATAGGTATGGTTGTAGTTTTCTTTATTATTGAGAGTGGGAAAATAACCAGAAATGGTTGGAAACTACGGCAGAGAAAAATCAGGGATTATTTGAAAAATCCTTTTTCACTACTTTTTTTAGAAGCGGTTTTTGCCTATCTTTTTCTATTAATTAGCTCTATACTTTCTAATAAAAAATATCTACCCGTTGCTATTCTATTACTAATTGGTGCTTTTTTTATCTTATTTTTTATTTTTCATAACTCTCAGAAGAAAATATATCGCACCATATTTATTTCTACTGCAATTATTCTGGTAGCCTTTCAGAGCTTCTTCTTTATCAAATACCATAACGGAAATATTATTAATAATACTAAAGGACTTATTATGTACAAAGGGATTCCTATACCGTATTTTGATATTATGATATATCCAAATGGCACTTTCAGACTGGTAGATAAAAAAATCTATTTTATTAATCCGGATAAATACAATACTATCTATCTTCTTTCAAAAGATATCCTTCTTATCGGAAGTGGCAGTGATGGAAAAGGAGGCAGGGGATTCCCTGAAGAAAAGGAAGCACAGTTCATATTTAACCCAAAAACAAAACTTCCTCTTCAAATCATAATTCTAAAAACCCCGGAAGCATGCGAAAAATTTAATGAACTAAAAAAGAAAGGTTATAATGTTTTGTATATTATCCACAATTCCTGATAAGAAACGCAGATTTCAGAGAAGAGTAAAAAAGACATCACAAACTGAAGATAAAGTAATCAGATATTGCATAGTTGCTATTTTGGGATTACTTATTGCTTTTGGAGTTATTTCCTTAATCCATCCAACCTGGCTTCAAAGTATTTCAACTCCCGGTAAAAATATTGAAGCACAAAATTACAAGGATATGGGGGATTACTGTCTCAAAAATGCAAACTATAGAACAGCTGTATCTGCATATACTCAAGCTCTGAAAATTCAACCCAACATGGATGGAGCACATATAAATCTTGCTATAACTTACTCACAAATGAAATTATATGATAAGGCAATCTTTATCTTTAAAAAACTTCTTAAGCAAAACTCGGAATATATCAATGTGATTTATTATAATCTTGGAGAGATTTACGAAAATACTGGTCAAATAGATGAAGCTATAGAATATTACACAAAATCGGCAGAAACGGCTCCTTTTGCATTTAATTCATATAGCAAAATTGGAAAGCTTCATATAAAAAGGAAAAAATGGGACCTCGCAATTAAAGCTTTTCAGAAGACATTAGATAACAGATTAAATCTAAAAATATGCTATAAAGGTATGTTAAAAAAAGGGCTTCATACATATTCTAATTATCCTGAAATTATGGAAATAATAAATGGACTACTTTTGAAAGCAGATTCCGAAGAACTCCAGAAGCATTACGATTCCACTATATTTCAAAGAATGCTTGATAAAGATATAGAACTTGCAAAAATTCATCATGACATTGGGTGTGCATACTTTATGAAAGATGATTTACAAAATGCGATTTCACATTTTCGGATGTCTCTAAAAATATGGCCAAACTCGGAAGGAACAAAGAAAAATTTAAAGGCAGCTTTGAAAAAACAAAGTATTTAATCAAGTCTAACTACTCAGGCACGGTCCGTCTCCGCGGACGCGAGGTGTAGAACGACCTTTCCGTCTGGGCGCCTGTCTAGGCTTGGCCTAGCCAAGACTGGCAGAGACCGGCCAAGGTCGTTAAGTTAAGAAAACGAGCTAAGAACCTCGTTCTACATTCAATGGTTAGCAATGTATAATGGTTAGCAATGTATATATGAAACATACATGTCCCGAAAATAAATCGGACACATCCGTCTGCCCGTCTTGGCTCGCCAAGCCGAGACAGAGGCGCCGAGCCTGAAAGTAATATGAAAATTATATATTTGTTTTAATGATGAATATGATATAGAAACAGGATTACAAATCCTGTTAGGATTAGTTCCGATTATTTATTTAATAATAAACCGATATTAACACCATTTATAATGGTGTTTAAAATTTGTCATTTATATTTTATTTTCAGATGAAAAAAGATAATATTAGAAATTTTTGCATTATTGCTCATATTGACCATGGGAAATCTACTTTGGCAGATAGATTTCTTGAAAAGACACATACTGTCCAGAAATTAGAATTTAACCAAATTCTTGATGATATGGATTTAGAAAGAGAAAGAGGTATAACAATAAAAGCTCATCCAATAAGAATGAAATATTTTTATAAAAATACAGAATATACATTAAATTTGATAGATACTCCCGGGCATGTAGATTTTTCCTATGAAGTTTCACGAAGTATAGCTGCATGCGAAGGTGCAATACTCCTTGTTGACGCATCTCAAGGCATTGAAGCTCAGACATTAAGCAACCTATACATTGCACTTGACCATAATTTAGAAATAATTCCTGCAATAAACAAAATAGACCTATCTTCTGCAAATGTAGAAAAAGTTAGAAAAGACCTTTCTGACCTTATTGGTGTTTTTGAGGAAGATATTTTCCTTGTTAGTGCAAAAGACGGAATTGGAATCACGTCTTTATTGGATGCAGTAATAGAAAAAATTCCTCCACCTCCTTCAAAATTTAAAGAAACCCGTGCTCTTATTTTTGACTCTCAGTATAATCAATATAGAGGAGTTGTAATTTACATCCGAGTATTTGATGGTGAATTAAAAAAAGGTGATAGAATAAAATTTTTTGCAACAGATAAAGTATATGAAATTGAAGATATAGGTCACTTTGGTCTAAAAATGGAAACAGGCGATAAACTTACTTCAGGTGAAGTGGGCTACATTATTGCAGGAGTAAAAGGAGTCCGTGAAGCAAAGGTTGGAGATACAGTTACTCTTGCAGAAAATCCTACTATAAATGCCCTATCTGGCTTTAAAAATCCCAAACCGATGGTTTTCAGTGGTATATATCCTATGGATGGTGCATATTACAATAACCTTCGGGATGCTCTTGAAAAGTTTCAGCTTAATGACACATCTCTTGTATATGAGCCTGAAAATTCTTTGATTTTAGGTTTCGGGTTTCGTTGTGGATTTCTTGGCCTTCTTCATCTTGAAATATTTAAAGAAAGAATAAACCGTGAGTATGGAATTTCAATTATTTCTACTACACCAAGTGTTGAATTCATTGTAAAAAAGAGAAATAGCGAAGAAATCATTATTGATAACCCCTCACTTATGCCCGAATTAGGTGATATTGAATATATAAAAGAACCAATCATGGATTGTGAAATTCTTGTTCCAACCGAGTATATTGGCAACATTATGAGATTAGCTCAAGAAAGAAGAGGAATACAAAAAAATCTGGAATACTTAGATGAAAAAAGAGTTTCAATTCATTACGAATTTCCGCTTATTGAGATACTTTTTGATTTTTATGATAAATTGAAATCTGTCAGCAGAGGTTATGCTTCTTTTGATTATGATTATAAAGAACATCGTATTTCCGATGTCCAAAAGGTTGATATTCTTGTTAATGGCGAGAAGGTTGATGCAATGTCATTTATCACACATTCAGATAAAGCATTTGCTTGGGGTAAAAGCATTACAGAAGAACTCAAAAAAATAATACCAAGACATCTCTTTAAGATTGCAATCCAGGCAGCAGTTGGAAATAAAATAATTGCAAGAAGTACTATAAATGCTTTACGAAAGGATGTTACGGCTAAATGTTATGGCGGTGATATAACAAGAAAAAGAAAGCTTCTTGAAAAACAAAAGAAGGGTAAGAAAAGGATGAAAGAGATTGGCCAGGTTAGTATACCACAAGAAGCATTCCTTGCTGTGCTTAAAGCAGATAGAAGTTAAATCTAATATAAAACCCTACTTGGGTTTTATATGCCCTAAGAAATTCATTTAAGATAATTAATAAAAAGATGTTAGAATATCATTTTATGGAAAATATGAAATATATAAATAACAAGAAAATGTAGCAATAATCAAATAATGAAATAAAAGAGTATGTGAAATGGCACGAAGATTTAAAGAGATGAAGATGGAGGGAAAAGAAGTATTTGTTTTATTTGATGCAGGCTCACTTAGGTCGTATGTTAGGAAAGAGTTGGCTTCGGACATTAAAAGGAAAACGATTCCATTTAAAGTGGGCTTAGGAGGATTCTCTTTTGAAATAGATGAATCTTGCCGGCTAAACTGTGAAATAGAAGGTTTAGAATTTGATATTGAAGCACATCCCATAGAAGGACCTGGAAATGATGAGCGAGGACGACAGATTGATGCAGTAATTGGTGCGATAGGAATGCAAAAGATATAAGTTCAGGAATCTATTTCTATAAATTATCTACAAGAGATAATATATTCATAAGAAAGATGATTTTATTAAAATAGATATCGATATCCTTAGTATCTTATCAATAAAATTTGTGTAAAATTTGGCATCCCGATATATCGGGAGTATTATGTCTGGAAATCCTTTTATAGAAGCGGTTAAATGACTAATTACAAATATCAAATTTCTAATAAAATTTCAAATATCAAATACCAAATATAAAAGGATTTGTCTTCGGAGATTTTGTTTTGGCATGATTTGACATTTGGGGGTTGAAATTTTATTTGACATTAGGAATTTGGATTTAGAAATTATTGGCTTTATTACTGATTAATATTTCCTGTTTGGTTCTGGCTTGTCCAGGTTAGGTTATAAACCAAAACCCTTCAATCAGTATTCGTGGATTGAAGGGTTTTTCATTTTCGCTTATCATTAGACTTGACATAAAGAAACGATTGAAAAGAAGTTTCACAAATAAATATTTAAGGAGTTTTTATGCGAACTAACAAATTTTTTGGAAGAGATTGGCTGAGCCCGGAAATGGATTATACAAAAGAAGAATGGGAAACTTTATTGCATCTTGCAGAGGAACTTAAAACTCGTTTTGCTTTGAATGAAGATACATCACATATTTTAAAAGGCAAGACACTTTATACAATGTTTTTTAACAGTTCTCTAAGAACACGAAGCACTTTTGCTGCTGGAATTCAACAGCTTGGCGGCTATCATGTTGACCTTGAACCTGGAAAAACATACATACCTGCACGAAAAGGATATGAGATTCCATATAAAACAGAAAGAATTTGTGATGTCGCACAGGTTCTAAGTAGAACAGGTGACGCTATTGCAATAAGAATGTATGGAAAAGCCTCAAATTGGATTTATGGTTTTGCTCATGAAACTTTAAAAGAATTTGCATATTATGCAGATATCCCTATTATAAATATGGAAGATGATGTTTATCACCCATGCCAGGCTCTTGCAGATATGCTTACAATAAAGGAAAAATTCGGTCAGTTCAAAGGACTGAAATTTGTGATAAGCTGGGCATATTCAGGCTCAACAGCAAAACCTTTTGCAGTTCCGCAAAGCCTTGCTCTCGCTCCTTCGCTTTTAGGAATGAATGTTGTCTTAGCGCGTCCAAAAGGATTTGAACTTGACCCTAAAATTATAAAAAAATGTAAAGAATATGCAGAAATGAACAATAGCACATTTGAAGAGACTGACAATATGGAGGATGCTTTCAAAGGAGCACAAGTGGTTTATCCTAAATCCTGGGGAGCATTTGATTATTTTGCTAAAGTAAATGAAAATGGTAAAATTGTAAAACACGAAAATCTGGATGGTATGAAATCTCTTTTCGAAAAAAATAAAGATTGGATTTGTGATGAGAAAAGAATGGAATTAATTGATAAGAATGGAATTTATATGCACTGCTTACCTGCAGACCGTGATATGGAAGTAACTGATGCCGTGATTGATGGTCCTCAAAGTGTAATTTATGATGAAGCGGAAAACCGTCTTCATGCTCAAAAAGCTATAATGGCACTTCTAATGGGTGGTAGATTATAGAAAAATTTCCCGCTTCCAGCGGGATCCCGATTCATCCTTCGTCCCGATTGAATCGGGACTACAGAGAATGGATAAATCGGGGAAAAATATAAAATTAAAAATATAAAATTAAAAATATAAAATTAAAAATTAAAAAGAAATAGGAATGTGAAATGAAAGGTGATGATATTTCTCGTAGGTTTATTGAATTAGCAGTTCGAGTAATTAAATTAGTTAGAGCTTTACCAAAAGATTTTGTGGGAAAACATATCGGTAATCAATTGCTTAAAGCTGGAACTTCTGGTGGTGCAAATTATGAAGAAGCAAGAGGTTCTGAAAGTAATGCTGATTTTATCCATAAACTTAAAATAGTTCTCAAAGAATTAAGAGAATCTATTTTCTGGTTAAATGTAATTGAAAAAGCTGAATTAATTCCTGCCCATAAACTCAAGAATATACTTCAAGAATTTGAAGAACTGGCAAATATAATTGCTCAATCAATTATCACCACTCAAAAGAAATTAAAAAACAAAAAATGACAAGTAGAAAATTACAAATTAAAAATGATTTTAGACTGAGAAGAACACCTTTTTTGGTAAGTCTCATTTTGCATTTTGAGTTTTGTATTTTATATTTTAAATTTCGATAGGAGATAAAATGTTAATAGATATAAAAGGAAAAGATATTATTTGCACTCAAGAGCTATCGGTGCAAGAGATTAATGCTATATTAAAATTAGCAAAAGAGATGAAAGCTGATAGATACAGCGATAAATATAATCAATTATTAAAAGATAAAACTTTTTTGATGTTTTTCTACAATCCATCTTTGAGAACCAGAATCTCTTTTGAAGCTGCTGCAACAGAGTTAGGTGGACATGCACAATTTCTGGAACCCAAAACAATGCGATTGAGAAAAACCAGTATCGGAGTAGAAGTTCAAGCTGGCGAAACTATTGAAGATGCTGCTAAAGTTCTTGATAGATATGCTTGCGGATTAGGAATTAGAATTCTGGAAATTTCTGTAGAAAATTATGGTGAGGGTGATGCTCTTCTCAGAGAATATGCAAAATATATGAACGCTCCTGTTATCAATATGGCAGATGATAAGTATCATCCCTGCCAGGGGCTTGCAGATGTGATGGGAATGCAGGACCACAAAGGTGATTTGCAAGGAAAAACTGTGCTTATGACATGGGCTCATGGAAATTTGGCTCGTTCATATTGTTCAGTTCATGAAAATCTGCTTGCTACTTCTCGCTTAGGAATGAATGTCCGATTAGCTTTTCCAAAAGGTTATGACCTTCCCGAAGAAGAGATAGCAAAAGTAAAAGCAAATTGCAAAGCTAATGGGAAAACATTTGATATTTGCAACAGTCCTGATGAAGCTTATGCAAGTGATGTAGAATTTGTTTATTCCCGTAACTGGTTTGGTCCCGATTTCTATCAAATTGGAAAACAAGCAGAAATAGAAAGAGCAAGCAAAATGACAAACTGGATATGCACAGAAGAACGGATGAAAAGGACCAATAATGGCTTGTTTATTCATCCAATGCCTGTAGATAGGGGAAAAGAAGTTACTGATGAGGTTGCAAGTGGACATAGGTCTATCATAATTGATATTGCTGAAAATCGTTTACATATCCAAAAAACAATTATGGCAATGACTATTGCTGGAATGAAAGTTGATATATAAAATTCATGCTGACACACTCTCTTAAGAGAGGAAAATATTAGGAAAATCAGGTTACTTATTTCCTTTTTTCCCCTTTTGTTTTCTAAAAGAAAAGAGTAGAAGATGAGTTGAAGAATTTAAGGAGAAATATAAATGACACAAAAAAAGAAACTCGTTGTAATAGCTCTGGGTGGAAATGCTATCAAACAGTCTAATGAAAAAGGAACTGCCAAAGAACAATTTAAAAATGTGGCTGTTACCTGTGAGCAACTTGTAAAAATAAATGCAATGGGATATAAACTAATTATTACACACGGAAATGGACCTCAAGCTGGAAATCTTTTAATTCAACAGGAAGAAGGAAATAAACTCGTTCCAGCACAACCAATGGATATTGTTGGTGCAATGACTCAAGGACAGATTGGATATATGTTCCAAAATACTTTGCAGAACTATTTTATGCGAAAAGGAAAAAATATTCCTATTACAACTGTGGTAACTCAGGTATTGGTGAGAGAAGATGACCCTGATTTTGATGATCCAACCAAACCTGTTGGTCCTTTTTATACTAAAGAAAAGGCTTTAGAATTAAAAGAAAAAAAAGGTTATGTTGTAAAAAAAGTCAAGCCAAATGGAGAAAAAAACTGGAGACGAGTTGTTCCTTCACCTGAACCTTATGGTATTGTTGAATCAGACTGCATACAGGCGTTAGTGGATGCACATGCAATTGTTATCGCATCAGGTGGCGGTGGTATTCCAGTGATGAAAAAATCCGACGGAACTTTAGTTGGATTGGAAGCGGTTATTGATAAGGATAAAGCTGGAAATAAACTTGCTCAATCTGTTAATGCTGATATCTATTTGATTTTAACTGATGTAGAAAATGCATATATAAATTTTGGCAAACCAGACGAAAAAGCTTTGGGAAAGATAACCGTTGCAGACGCAGAAGAATATCTTGAAGAAGGACATTTCCTCGCCGGAAGTATGGGACCCAAAGTAACTGCTGCAATCAGATTTATAAAAGGTGGTGGAGAAAGAGCAATAATTACTTCTCTGAAAAATGCTGTTGATGCTCTCCAAGGGAAAACAGGGACTATAATTGTTAAATAAAGTGACAAAGAAAAAATAAACTTTATAATTTTGTAGCTTTAAAATTATACGGAGAAACCATGAAATCAAAAGAACAAATACTTGAAAATACAATAAAACGATGTAGGGAAAAACACATTATTATTCCTACATATAAACAAATGCGTAATCCAGAATTAATTCCAGAAAAAATAAAAAATAAATTAAAAAATATTGGTTTATGGGATCTTAATTCATTAAATCTTTTCCGAATTACCTGGAAAAATGAACCGAAAAAATTTGGAGGTGGTTTTGGTGGAGTTAACTATATTGAATTGCCTTCAGAATTAACTGGAGTTAAAGCACGAATTCTTATGTTAATTGGGAAATTCTTTCCAACAGGTTCTCATAAAGTTGGAGCTACTTTTGGTCCCCTTGTAGAAAAACTAGTTAGTGGTGAATTTGATCCTACAACACAGAAAGCTCTCTGGCCATCTACAGGTAACTATTGTCGTGGCGGAGCTTATGATTCCTATCTTCTTGGGTGCCAATCAATTGCTATATTGCCCGAAATGATGTCAAAGGAACGATTTGACTGGTTGCGTAAAATTGGAGCAGAAGTTTATGCAACTCCTGGCTGTGAAAGTAATGTAAAAGAAGTTTACGATAAAACAAAAGAGCTGAAAGCCGAAAGAGGAGATGAAATTGTTGTGCTTAATCAATTTGATGAAATAGGGAATGCTTTGTGGCATTATGCAGTTACAGGTAGAGCAATGGAAGAAGTTTTTAATAATGAGAAAAAAGAAGCTCAAAGATTAAGTGCAGTTTTCTTAACTCAGGGCTCTGCTGGAACCCTGGGCTCTTGCGATTATTTGAGAGAAAAATTTCCTTTGATAAAAATTTGTGCAGGAGAGGCGCTGCAGTGCCCCACACTTCTTCTTAATGGATATGGTGGACATAGAATAGAAGGTATCGGTGACAAGCATGTTCCCTGGATACATAATGTAAAAAATATGGATATGGTTGCCGATATAGATGATGAACCTAATATGCACATTATGAGGTTGTTTAATGAACCAGCAGGAAAGAAATTTCTCATAGAAGATAAAAAAATTGATGCCAAATTAGTGAACAAACTTGACCTTTTAGGAATTTCATCTATTGCAAATTTAATGGGTGCAATCAAAATGGCAAAATATTACGAAATGAATGGAAATGATGTTATATTGACTGTTGCTACCGATTCAATGGAAATGTATCAATCTCGTATAATTGAAGAAAGAGAAAAGTTTGGTGAATATAATCACGAAAAGGCGGCTACCTGTTTTTATGCTGATTTAATGGGAATTACCACTGATAGTATGATTGAAATGACCTATTATGACAAAAGGCGTATGCATAATCTGAAATACTTTACATGGATTGAACAACAAGGTAAAACCCTTGATGAATTGAATGCTCAGTGGTATGATGAAAATTATTGGAATAAACAATTTGCAAAGGTTGATAAATGGGATGAAGAAATCAATGAATTTAATGAACGAACAGGTTTGTTGAAAGAGTATAAATAAAATTAACCACCTGTCTTTGCCAAGGCTACGCCAGGCAGGCCGAGAACACCGAAGGACAACGAATAAAAATAGATAAATAATTTTCCGTAAAACTCGGTGTTCTCGGCCTGCCCCGTAAGGAGGAACGACTGTATCGGGGTGGTAAAATTAAATATAAATATGAAAAATAAATTTTATTTTAAATGTATAACTTGTGGAAAGAAATATCCACCTGAAAATGTAACATATTTGTGCCCTGATTGTGAAAAGAAAAACAATACCAACTGTCCTCCTCAAGGAATTTTAAAAACTGTTTATAACTACCAAAAAATAAAAGATTTATATAATAATGAAAATCTATTTCAAAAATTAATAAATAATAAGTTTATTCAATTACTGCCAATTAATTCAATACAAAATCTATCGTTTCTAAAAGTTGGACATACTCCTTTATATTTAATCAAGTCATTGAGAATGTCAGACATGTCGGCAAGATTGGAACTTCCTTTTCAATTATATATAAAGGATGACTCACAAAATCCGACATTTTCTTTTAAAGACCGTGCCTCAAACCTTGTTTCTGCTTATGCTAAAGAAAACGGAATTAATACGATGATAGTAGCGTCAACTGGAAATGCTGGCTCTTCACTTGCCGGTATCTGTGCTTCACAAAATCAAATGGCAATTGTATTTGTTCCTGCTTCTGCTCCAAAAGCAAAGTTGATACAAATTGTAATGTATGGCGGATTAATAATTCCAATAGATGGAACTTATGATGATGCATTTGATTTGAGTGTAGAGGCAACAAGGAAGTTTGGCTGGTATAATCGTAATACAGCTTACAATCCACTTACAATTGAAGGCAAAAAGACAGTTTCATTCGAAATTTATCAGCAACTAAACAAGCAATTACCTGATAGGATTTTCGTGCCAGTTGGTGATGGCGTTATTATATCTGGTGTTTATAAAGGATTTGAGGATTTGCTGAAATTAGATGTTATTGATAAAATTCCCACAATAGTTGCAGTTCAATCCAAAGGAAGCGATAATGTTGTTAGAAATCTTGAATCTGAAAAATTTATATCAAAAAAGAGCCATACAATTGCTGATTCCATTTCAGTTGATATTCCTCGAAATTTCTGGATGACTAAAGGATTTATAAAAGAATATAATGGTGAATGGGTTTCCGTTTCTGATGAAGAAATAATTTCTGCTTCAAAACTTTTAAGTGAGAATACAGGAATCTTTGCAGAACCCGCTGGTGTTGCTTCCTTTGCTGGAATGCTAAAATTTGACAAATTAAATAAAATAAATAGAAATGCCAAAAATGTGGTTCTAATAACAGGAAGTGGTTTGAAAGATTTAAAGGCAGTTGAAGATAACATAATTATTCCAGATGCAATTTCTCCAAATTTATCAGCGGTCAAAAAATTGATTAGTAATTATCAAAAAAAGGAATAGAAATAAAGCATATTCCTGTGTGGACGGAATGATTCTCTGTGATAAAGAATTTTTAGATGAAAACATACATATCAATGAGTTGACAAAACGGAACATAAAAATTATGAATAAAATATTGTTCGTGTTTGTTCGTGCCTGCCCTGTGAAATAATCCCGATATATCGGGATTCCTTCTTTGAAGGATTTCACAGGGTAAATTCGTGGCGAAAAAAGAATTGTCAGATGAAAAATGTTAGAAAGGTAGATGCTCGAAAAAAATTAGAAGGAAAAGCAAAATTTCTGGATGACTATTCTTATGATGGAATGATATATGGACAATTCCTATATTCGTCTATTCATCATGGAATAATCAAAAAAATAAACTTTCCCAAGGAATTCAATTTATCTCAATTTACAATAATTTCAGCCAAAGATATTCCTGGAAAAAATATTGTGCCCGAGCCAGAATGTGACCAGCCATTTATGGTGGATAAAGAAGTTCATCATTTTGGACAGATAATTATGGGAATCGCTCATCCATCAAAAGAAATATTAAAAGAATTTATCAATAAAATCCAAATAGACTTTGAAGAACTACCTGCATTAACCGATGTTAAAAAAACTTTAAACAATGAAGCTAATTCCTTTGGTAAAACAATTATTATTGACCATACAAAAAATGTTAAACCTAAAAAAGATTGGATTCATAATCATTCAGTTTACTACACACCTTATCAAGAACAAGCTTATCTTGAACCTCAAGGGATGATAGCGGTCTATAATCCTACTGATAAAACAATGTTTGTTAAAGGCACAATGCAATGCCCATTCTTTGTAAAAGATGCTGTAGAATCTATTATGGGAGATGCAATAAAAGAAGCAATTATTGAAACTTCAGAAGGAATTGGTGGAGCATTTGGAGGTAAAGAGGATTTCCCCAATATTGTTGCAGGAATTGCATCTCTGCTGTCATATAAAAGTAAGAAACCTGTCAAAATTGTTTTGGATAGAAGTGATGATATTCAAATTACAACCAAACGCCATCCATCCAGAGTTGAAATTGATACTCATACGGACCCAAAAACTCAAAAAATCAAAAAGATGAATATTGATTATAAGTTAGATGCAGGTGCATATCAAACCCTTTCTCCAGTCGTGCTTTCTCGTGGAGTCCTTCATGCAGGCGGAGGATATTCCTGTAATGATGTTTTTATAAAAGGAAGATTGCTCAGAAGTAATACCCCATCAAATGGAGCATTTCGTGGATTCGGTGCTCCGCAAGCATTCTTTGCTATTGAATCTCACATTGATAGGATTGCTGAAAGTTTGCATCTTGACCCATACATTTTCCGAAAAAGGAATATTTTCAAAATCGGTGATGAATTTCCAAGCAGCCAGAAAATTACAGAAAATCATCTTTTAGATTGTTTTGAAAGAGTAATAGAAAAATCCAACTACCATAAAAAGAAGAATGAATTCGCAGAATTCAATAAGACCCACAAAGATAAAAAAGGGATCGGGCTTTCTATTGGCTATCATGGTAGCGGTTATACTGGGAATGGAGAGAGAGTTCTCAACTCAGAAGTAAAAATGGTAATTGAGAAATCAGGTATAATTAAAGTTTTTGTATCAAATGTTGATATGGGTCAGGGTGCGCATACGACACTTGCTCAATTGGTTAATGAGGCTCTTAAATATCCATTTGAAAAAATTATTGTGCAAATTCCAAATACAAGCAAGACTCCAAATAGCGGACCAACTGTTGCTTCAAGAACGATTTATATTGTTGGAAATCTGCTTCGTAAGTTATCTTTTAAAATTCGGAAGGATTTAAATTCTGATATTGAAAATTATATAAAGAATAACATTCAAGAATTTCCAAAAGAATATAGATTGAATTTTATCCCAGACCCATCTGTAATATTCAATGATGAGACTTTTCAAGGAATTGCATATAAGGATTATTCCTGGGTAGCCTGCATTGCAGAAATATTTTATCATTCGGAAATATATAAAATTGAGCCAAAGAAGATTTGGACTGTATTTGATGTTGGGTATGTGGTAAATCAGAAAGTAGCTGAAGGTCAAGCTGAAGGTGGAATTGTGCAAGGTGTTGGCTATGGACTTACTGAGTTTTTCTATAAAAAGGATTATGGAAGAATTCAAAGTTTCACAGATTATGCATTACCAACTTCTTGTGATGTTCCTGATATTGATGTTGAATTTATACATACAGATAATGATTTTCCAAAAGGACTTGGGGAAATTCCAATGCATACCCCTGCACCTGCAATTAGAAATGCTTTCTACAATGCAACTAAAATTTTTATTGATGAGATACCACTTACTCCCGAAAGGATTCTTAAAGCAATTAAGATAAAAAAATGAAATGAAAAAAACAGGCTAAACCCCGAATTGAGATAAAGAAAAGAGATTTACATATGAAACACACATGTCCCGAAAAGAAGCGGGACGCAAATGAGCATGAAAATAATCAAGTATACAGAGTTGATTATGAAATCATCTGATCCAACAGGATTTGCAATCCTGTTTATCTCAACTTTGAAATTCTTATTTGAGAGTAATAAACACCATTATAAATGGTGTTAGGATCATTGCAATGTACTTGTAATTCGTAATTTTACTTTTATCTCTGTGTTCTCTGTGTCTCTGTGGCAAAGGATTTTCATATGAAAATAAATTTTACTTTAAATTATAAAGAAGCCAGCATAGATGTTGACCCAATGAAAAGATTATTAGATATTTTGCGAGAAGATTTTGGACTTCTTGGAACAAAAGAAGGTTGCGGTGAAGGTGAATGCGGTGCTTGCACCGTGCTGCTTGACGGAAAACCTGTAACAAGCTGCCTTGTCAATGCTTGTAATATTGAAGGAAAATCGGTAATTACTTCAGAAGAGATTGCTAAAAAACCTGTAGGTAAATTGCTCATAAACTGCTTTGATGAAACTAATGCTGTTCAATGCGGATTTTGCTTTCCGGGTATTTTGGTCTCATCTTATTATTATTTAATAAATGGTGGAGAGCCAAATCTTGATAAAATAAAAGAAGCGGTTTCTGGAAATATATGCAGATGTACAGGTTATAAAAAAATCTTTGAATCAATAATGATTGCTTGTAAAAGAATGAAAGAATTAAGTATTTGAGTAATCCTTTGAATAACTAAATAGGTTGATTATGAAATTTATAAAACCAGCTAATCTAAAAGAATTATATGAAATAATTTCAAAAACAAAGAAAAATAAATACTATCTTGCAGGTGGAACTGATATAAATATTCAAATAAAGAAGAATATCATTAAAAATTCCACAATAATTCTTATCAATCATATTAAAGAGTTAAATGGAATCGCTGAAGATGGAAATTATATTGTGATTGGTTCAACCACAACTTTTCAGCAAATAATTGAATCTGATTTACTTAATAAAAAATTACCCTTTTTCCAGAATTCTTTAAAAAAATTTGCATCGCCTATCATACAATCCCTTGCAACTATTGGAGGTAATATTGCAAACAGTTCGCCAACAGCAGATGTGGTGCCTTTACTACTCGTTCTTGACGCTAAATTAGTATTATGTTCCAAAGACAACAGCAGAATAGTTGATTTAAAAAATTTCTATCTGGGGTATAAAAGATTCATATTAAATTCTGATGAGATTATTAAAGCTATTTTAATCCCGGAAGATGCTGAAAATGGATTTGATACATTTTATCAAAAAGTTGGGTCTCGCAAAGCTCTGTCAATTGCAAAAGTTTCATTAGCAGGTTTAAAGAAAATAAAGAATGAAAAAATCGTTGAAATAAAGCTTGCTGTCGGCAGTTTAAATGAATATCCACGAAGATTAGTTTTGCTTGAGAAATATTTAATCAACAAAAAAAATACTGAAATTGATTATTCAGACATTCGCGATATATTAAATAAAGAGATAACCCCAATCACCGACCTTCGTTCTGATAAAGAATATAGATTTGAAGTATGCTTTAATTTGATTAACAGATTTTTACTGAAATCCGACTCGAATTTTCGTTTTACCTAAATATATTATTGGATATTTATCAGTAAAATTCGAGTCGAGTCTCTGTTTTTTAAACTGGGGCGTCATGATCCATACCATGACACAAATGGCTGTCAGGGAATGGTCCCTGACAGCTCACTTGAGTTTTCGTTTTACCTCATCAAAACCTGTGCTCAGTCCAGATGCATTCCCGAAAAATCGGGACAGGCAGGGGTTAACGAAGGAGGATTTATCCTACGAAGTTTTAAAGTAGTAGGATCAGTTTATTAGTCTTATAAGGTTTTCCATCCACATTTCCGCCAGAGGCGTCATGCCAAAGGCACATCCCGACTTTGTCGGAGATCCACCTATGGCGGATAATTGATATAAATATACTCCTCTTTCTGTCAAAGCTTATATCTTTGGACCATACTGTCTTTTTAACCACTGGCTTAGACCATCAAGTCCGGGAAATAAAACTCTTTCTGTTATATTTGCCTGGTCTAATTTATCACGGATTTCCCATTTTAATTCAGCAGGTATGATAATTTTTTGCCATATATCTGGATAATCCAAAAGCCAATCATCAAGGACAAGTTTTGGATTTGATGAAGTTGAGAAGAAGGCAAACTGATTGATAAATCTATCATCAATTGATGGAGGTTCAAGAAAAATTACAAAGTCCTTTTGAGGCGATAAATTGTCTAATTCTTCTAAAGAGTTAACATGCTTCATAAGCATTTTGACAGTAAAAGCGTTTGCCCCCTCTTTTTGTAGTTCCTCCTTAAGAATAGCAGGCAACAACTTATGTGCTTTTATATAATTTACTGCCCAAACAACACCGTCAATATCAAATTTTTCTATATTTGCTGTTGCAAAATGCATTGCTACATAAGGTGAGTATGTCCAATCAAGAAGCCGTGTAGGTAGTCCATGATGTTGAGCTACACCAAGCCAATGCCATACCGAATCATGCTCTACAACATTTCTATGAGCATATTTGCTGAAATTACGCAACAAGTGGTGTTCTAATTCTATAAAATTACCACCGAGACGAATCAATGTAGTCTTCAATTTGAAATTCGCATCTGAAAGTCCACGAAATGCATACCTTGAACGAAAACGGCCCAACTCGGGATTCCATGAATCTTCAAATAATTTTTCCTGTAGTTCATTCCAGCTATTTACTCGTATTTCATTTATCATACTATCTCCAATCTTTTCTTAAATGTGGAACATTATCCTTTTTATATTGTATTGCTTGAATTTCAGCAATAATTGAAATTGCAATTTCATCAGGAGTTCTTCCACCAATATCCAAGCCAACTGGCATATAAAGGTTATCAAAATTAATATTTTTAGTAAATTTTTCCTTTATCCTTTTTATTATTGCTTTCCCTTTAGAAAGAGATGCGACCACTCCAATATATTTTGGTTTGCAATCAGCCTTAAAAATGTTTTTTAAAACGAGATAATCAAATTCATGTGAGTGTGTGGTCACAATGATGTAACTTTCTGCCTTAATTTTTTCATCTTTGAGAGCGTCATTATAATTTTTAACATATATTTTGCGAATCCCATTTATATTTTCAAGCTCTCCTTTACGGCAATCATATAATGTTACAGAAAAGTTGAGATTTTTTAAATGATATATAAGAGCTTTCCCAATATATCCTGCACCAAAAATGTAAATGTTTTCTCGTGAACCAAAATAGTCATAAAAGAGTGTAACTTTTCCACCACAAATCATCCCGAGATTTTTATCATCTACAATTTTCTCATCATTACTCAGGTTATATTTCACTAAAATGTTTTTCTTTGAGGAAAATATATTATTTGCTTTTAATAGAGCAGCTTTTTCAATAGCGCCGCCACCAACAGTTCCAATTCGTTTTCCATCCGGAAAAACAAGCATTTTGCCGCCAATTTGTGAGGGTCCATGTCCTTCTTTATTTACGACAGTAACAAGAACAGCATCTCCACCGTTTTTTTTGAGTTTCACTATTTCTTCAAATATATTAATCAATGTAATCCTCCTTCAAAATTGTTACATATTCTTTACCTCTGATGTTTCTATAAGGGGTGGCTTCTTTAACCTGCGTAATAACAAAATTAATATTTTCTTTTCTGACAAATAAGCCAGAAATTGCATCAACGCCATAATCAAAAAGGATAGGGGAGACAGGTGTAGTGGGACCAAGCATTATAACATAACTATCCTTTTTAATACATTTAACAATGTTTTCAAATGTATGATTTGTAAGAGAGGTTGATGTGATTGCAACTACATCTGCTTCAGGTAGATATTTTGGAATATCTTCTTCTCGTAAGTCGTTATTTTTAGGTTGTTTCTCAAAAACATAAATTTTTTTGAATTTCTGCCCTATTTTTTCTAGAAATGGAAAATGGCCAATCACTCCAACAATTTTCCCTTTTCCTTTTTTTAGAATTATTTCTTGTGCATTAATGGTTCTCAATTTCTCTTGTTCAACAGGTAAAGCACTATTGATTGCTGCCATTCCCAAAGAAGCTTCTAACCAGTTTTCAGAAAATACATACTGACCGAGTTCTTTTACATTTTTATTAATCAAATTGCCAGCCTCTCTTATGCCTTGATGTGGGGTTTCCTTTTCTTGTATAGTACTTGCGAATCCAAGATTTTTACTCCAAACCACAGTATCAAATACTCCTGCAAATACCTCTTTCACAGGATATGATGAAATACTTTTTGCTAAGTCATCCAAAATTTTCATTTGTAAATCCTTTTTTTGCCACAAACCACACGAACTAACCGGTCTCGGCGCCCAGACGGACACGAACAATATTTTATTAACCACAGATTTACACTGATTATATTTTATTATAATTTCACTTTAAATGTTTTCTAACTTCTAACCTCTAACTCCTAACTTTTAACCCCTAACTTCTGCTTTTTTATAATCTTCTAATGTATCAATATCAAGGAGGATTGCTTTATCTTCTACTTCTATCAAAGTATATCCTTTACGATTTATGAATATTTTCAGATTTGAGTTTTCTGGTTCAGCAAGTATTTCACTAATCAAATATGATTTAATCAGGACAGGATGGCCTTTTCTGCCTTTATAGGATGGGATAACAATATCTCCTTGAATAGACAGCATTTTTTTATATACCCCTTTTTTGACAAATGGGACATCTCCTGGAAGCAAGAAAAACTTGTCTGATTTTATGTGCTGGATGCCAGTTTTTACTGAACTGAACATACCTTTTTTATAATTCCTATTTAGAACTATCTTAACTTTTTCGTAATTTTTCAAAATTTTTCTTATTCTTTCAATTTTATACCCACATACAACAATGATTTTTGAACAAACATTATACATTCCTTGAATGCTTTGTTCAATCATTGTCTTGTTATCAATCATCAATTCCATTTTGAAAATTCCAGCTCTTTTTGAAAAACCTGCTGCAAGAACAATGCCTTCTATATCCATAGTAACCTTTGATAGCCACCTGCCTTCGTCAAACTACGGCAAGGCAAGCAGATTTACACATTTGCCCGCGGAGCCCCGATGAAATCGGGGGCAGGCGGGGATATTTACTGATAAAATATATTGTCTATGTTAAATCTGTGCATATCTGTGGCAAATATTATTTGTCTATGGCTTTAGAAATTTTCCATATCCTTTTTCAGCCAATATTCCTTTTTCAGAGTCATAAATAACTTTTCCTCTAAGAATCGTTTTAGTAATTTTGCCTTTCAGTTCAAATCCTTCAAATGGTGTAATTTTTCCTTTTGAATAAAAATCCTTTCCTTTAACAATCCAATTTTTTTTAGGATTGACTAAAACAAAATCTGCATCTTTTCCAACTTCTATTGAACCTTTTTTATGGAAAATTCCATATCTTTTCGCAGCATTTTCTGAAATTATTTCTACAAACCTGATTAAGTTGAGTCTTCCTTTCATAAATCCTTCTGAAAACATATAAGGAAATAATGTTCCACATCCGGGGATACCAGCATAGTCTGTCCAAATAGAACCGGTCTTTTTTGCTTTTTTTGGACAAGGGGCATGGTCAGATGCAACGAAATTGATAGAATCATTTGATAGGTATTTCCATAATTTTTCCTTGTTTGGAGATGATTTCACAGAAGGAGTTGTCTTTAAAGCCGAACCAATTTTTTCAAAATCATTCATATCAAATTCAAGATAATGTGGTTCTGTCTCGCAAGTGGCATTACTTTTACTAACAATTTTGGCGGCTTTTGCAGTTCCTATATGAACAATATGTAAGTTAACATCAAAATGTTTTGCAATTTTTATTGCTGTTGAAACTGCAATAATTTCTGCTTTTTCAGGACGAGAAGCATAATAGTGTATTGGCAAGTGCCCCTCTTTTTTAACAATCTCGGTTGCTTTTTTGACATAATTATAGTCCTCAGCATGGAGGAGAATTGGCAAATTCAGTTCTTTTGCTTTTATTAAAACTTTCTTAAATTGAGAAAGATTCAATCGTCCGAAAGTATCCATACCAGAGATGAAATATGTTTTGAAACCGAGTACAAATCTGGATAGTTCTTCCATATTTTGTAAATAGCCTTCTTCAAAAGACTGGGAAGAAACCCCACCATATAATCCGAAATCTACTATTGCCTTTTTCTTTATAATATTTAGTTTTGTAAAGAGATTGTTTATATTTGTTACTGGAGGAATGGAAGTGCACGGCATATCAATAACTGTAGTAATTCCACCAGAAGCAGCTGCACAAGTTCCGTGATAAAAATCTTCATTAAAAGTATATCCGGGTTCATCAAAGTGGACATGAGGGTCAATCCCACCTGGAAAAACAAGAAGTCCGTCTGCATCCAGAATTTTAGTGTCTTCTGATAAATTCTTTCCTATTTCAGTAATTTTCTCTTGTTCAACTTTTATATCAACATCTAAAAATTTATCTTCTCCCAAAAGAGCAACTTTTCCGTTTTTGATAATCATACTAAATAATTTCCTGATTTTTCATCTTGCCCCAATAAAACTTTGATTAAAGGTTTGTGCTCGTTCGTGTTAGTTAGTGGCTAATCTTTTTCATCTTTTTTACCACGAACAGGCACGAACTTATCGGTCTCGGCCAGTCTTGGCTAGGCCAAGCCTAGACAGGCGCACAGACGGACACGAACATTAATTCCTGATTTTTCCCTTGAAAATAGATTAACCACAAAGGACACAAAGCCGGCACAAAGGACACACAAAAAAGAATATAACAACATTAATCAACTGAAATAGCATTTTTATGCTCCTTTGGGTCCCGATTTGTTTTCGGGACATGTATATTTTATTGATTTTACTTTTTATAAATATAAAGAAAAATAGTCAAGAGAAAAAAGGATTAATTTAATCTAAATTTTCTGGTATTTCTATTTTTTAACCGTATGAATATACTAAATCATAACTTTAAATAAATTGACATTTATAATGGAAATCTATGTTTAAAGATAATAAATGTGAAAGTTTTGGAATATTTAAGTATTAATTGTAGAAAGGCAATGCTATGAAAAAATTATTAATGTTTGGATTAACGACTATCTTATTCTGCTTCAATATTTATGGCAATTCAGCAGACTCCACATTTTTAACACTTGATAATCTATTTTTCGGTTCAGATTCCACTTTTGAAGTTATGACATGGAACTTACAAAATTTTCCAAAGAATAAAGAGACTACTGTTGATTATGTTGCTAAGGTTATTTATTATCTTGATGTAGATATAGTTGGTTTTCAGGAAATTCAAAGTGATTCTTCATTTACTTTTTTGATAGAAAAATTAAATCAGATTGATTCGGTGAATGTATGGGATGGCTATCGTGCAAATAGTGATGAATGGGAAATGAATCTTGCTTATTTGTATAAAAAAATTGATGATATTACTGTTGGAAAAATTTATGAGATTTATACAGATGACCAATATGCATTTCCCCGACATCCGTTAGTAATGGAATTGCTATATAAAAAAACGCCAATTTTAATAATCAACAATCATTTGAAGGCAATGGGCGGAGAGAAAAACCAAGCAAGAAGAAAAGATGCTTGCATAAAATTGGATAAATTTATTGAGGATAACTTCTCGGATGTTGCAGTAATAATATTAGGTGATTTGAATGATGATATTAATGAACCAGAAGAGCAAAATGTATTCTGGAATTTTATTGGAGATTCAGATAATTATACTTTTGCAGATATGGAAATTGCTGCAGATAGCATTTCGGATTGGTCATATCCATATTGGCCCAGTCATTTAGATCATATACTTATTACTAATGAACTTTTTGATGAATTTGAGAACCCAGGTTCAACAATAAAAACAATTACAATTGATAAGTATTTAGAAGGTGATTGGGATGTTTATTACAAGAATATCTCAGACCATCGTCCGGTTGCTATAAAACTTATATTTGCAGAATAATTTTTGTAGAATGAAAAGATTAAAATTAAAACGATTTCGTAAGTACATATAATTTCAAATTAATAAAACAGAAAATCAATTGAAAAATATAATCATTATTTTCGCGATTTTTTTAATTACTTCTTCCTTATTTTCTAAAACCACAGAAATAGATAGCCTTAAAAATGTCTTAGATACTATATCTGGCAATGAGAAAATATGTGTGTTAAATAAGCTTTCAAAAGAATATTTAAAAATATCAATTGAAAGGAGTTTGGAATATAGCACACAAGCTTTAGAATTAGCAGAAAAATTAAACAATACAAAAGAAAAAGCCAATGCTTTGAGTAATCTTGCTTTAGGTAACTATTATTTAGGTAATAATAATAAAGCATTAGAGTATTATCAGAAATCATTGAAAATTTTTGAAGAGATTGGTGATAAAAAAAGTATTGCTGCGATTTTGAACAACCTTGGAATTATATGTAGTATTTTAAGTGACTTCAACAAAGCCTTAGAATATTATCTAAAATCCTTACAAATATATGAAGAAATAGAGGATAAAAAATTTATATCAATTACTTTAAACAATATTGGAAATGTTTATGAAGATTTAAGCAATTATGATAAAGCTTTAGAATATCATTTCAAATCATTAGAGATTAGAGAAGAAATTGGGGATAAAAATGGTGTTGCTAATTGTGCAAATAACATCGGAATTATTTATGATGCTTTGGGTAATTATGAAAAGGCTTTAGAATATTATCTAAACTCTTTACAAATATATGAAGAAATAGACGATAAAAAATTTATAGCAATTACTCTAAATAATATTGGGACAGTTTATAAAAATTTAGGCAATTATGATAAAGCTTTGGAGTATCATCTTAAATCATTAAAGATTAGAGAAGAAATTGGAGATAAAAATAGTATTGCTAATTGTGTAAACAACATTGGAATTATTTATGATGCTTTGGGCAATTATGAAAAAGCTTTAGAATATTATCTGAAATCATTGAAAATTTTTGAAGAGATTGGTGACGAAAAAAGTATTGCTGCATCTTTTAACAATATTGGTAATGTCTATTGTTCTTTAGACAATTATAATAAAGCGGTAGAATATCTTCTGAAATCAATTACAATTAAAGAAGAAATTGGTGATAAATTTGGAGTTGCTAACTCTTCTAACAATATTGGAAGCCTTTACTTAAAATTACAAAATTATGACAAAGCAATTTTGTTTCTTGAAAAAGGTTTGAAATTAGCTCAAGAAATTGAAGCAGATAATATTCTCCAGGAAAGTTATATCTATTTATCTGAATTTTATACAGCTAAAAATAATTTTCAAAAAGCTTTAGACTTTTATAAACTTTATTCATCCATTAAAGATAGTATATTTAATGAAGAATCTGATAAACATATTGCTGAAATGCAAACTAAATATGAAACAGAAAAAAAAGAAAAAGAAATTACTCTTTTACAAAGGGATAATGAAATTCAAAGATTAGAGGTTGATAGACAAAAATTAGTTCAAATGCGTCTATTGTTTATTATATTGATAATTGTAATTTTATGGTTTTTTATTTTCTATCATTACAAGTCTAAACAGAAATTAAATAAAGAATTAAAAAGATTGGTTGCTAAACGAACCAAGAAACTCACAGAAGCAAACATTCAATTGAAAGATGAAATTTCTGAAAGAAAAAAATTGGAGGCACAATTACGCATATCAGAACGATTAGCAGGTGTTGGCGAATTAGCTGCAGGTGTTGCTCATGAAATACGAAACCCTTTAGCTGTAATTAGTTCTACTGTTCAATATTTTAATTCTATCTATAAAGATAAAGACAGTGAAATAATGGAATTGTTGGATATTATCAATCAATCTTCTGAACAAGCAAACCGAACTATAACTTCCTTGTTAGAGTTTGCTAAACCCAGAGAAATATCATTGATAGAAGGCGATATTTTGAAACCCATATTAAAGGTTTACTCACTTGTTGAAACGAAATGTTCAAATCAAAAAGTGCAGATTATTAAAAAACTTCCGAAAAAATTACCACATATTCTTTATGATGAACATCAAATAGAAGGAGTATTTTTGAACTTAATATTGAATTCACTTTCTGCAATGCCTGAAGGTGGCAAACTTATTATTAGTGCTGAAGGTAATAATAGAGAAGTAGAAATAAGTATTTCAGATACAGGAGTTGGAATATCTGAAGAAAATTTACAAAAAGTATTTAATCCTTTCTTTACTACAAAAAAAGGTGGAACAGGTTTGGGTTTGAGTTTAGTTCATCAGATTGTGCATTCTCTCCAAGGGAGCTTGAATATTGATAGTAAGATTGGAAAAGGCACTTGCATTATTCTAACATTCCCGGTTTGTTCCAATTAAATGAATTGATAATTCAATAAATGAGATGTGCAAAATAGATAATTTTACTTCATTTGTCATTCAGGTGAAAACGGGAATCCATTTAAATAAAGGATATTGGATTCCGTATCAAGTACGGAATGACAAGAAAAGGGTATTTTGCAAATCTCATAATTCAATAAGATGTAGGAGAGTTTAAGAATGGAAAAAATTTTAATAGTTGATGATGAAAAAAATATGAGACTGATTCTTAATAAGATTTTATCAAAAGAGGGTTATGAAATATATCAAACTGAAGATGGAAAGCAAGCCTTGAAGGAAGTTAAGAAATCGTCTCCAGACCTTGTTTTACTGGACCTAAAACTTCCAGATATAAATGGAATAGAAGTTTTAGAAAAAATAAAACAACATGATAATTCCATTATTGTGATTATGTTAACTGCTTATGGTGATATAAAAATTGCTGTTGAAGCTATGAAATTAGGTGCTTATGATTATCTCAAGAAGCCATTTGATAATGAAGAAATGATTTTAGTCATTAAGAAAGCTCTGGATAACTTGAGGTTGAGCCGTGAAGTAAAACTATTAAGAGATAGACTGGATGAGAAAATAAGTATTAAAGAAATGATGGGAGAAAGTGCCCCGATTAGAAAGGTTATTAAATTTGTTGAACAGGTGGCTTCAACCAATATGAGTGTATTTTTAGAGGGAAAAACTGGAACAGGAAAAGAACTAATTGCCAGAATGATTCACCAAAAAAGTTCCAGAAAAGATGGTCCATTTATTGCTGTGGATTGTGGTGCTATCCCAGAATCCTTATTTGAAAGCGAATTATTTGGTTATGAAAAAGGAGCTTTTACAGACGCAGTTTCTACTCATATAGGAAAATTTGAACAGGCAAATGGTGGAACCTTATTCCTTGATGAAATTAATAATCTCCCATTAAATTTACAATCAAAATTTCTGCGAGCTATTGAGGAGAAAACAATCCAGCGATTGGGTGGTAAGGAAGCCATTCAAATTGATGTAAGAATTATAGTTGCTTCAAATATTAATATTATTGAAGAAGTGAACAAAAAAACATTTAGAGATGATTTGTTTTATAGACTAAATGAGTTTAAGATTGATATTCCAACATTAGAAGAAAGAAAAGATGATATTCCAGCTATAGCAAACTATTTTGTAAGAAGAGCATGTATCGAGATGAAAAAAAATATTCTTGGTATATCAAAAGATGCTATGAATTCTCTTATCTCTTATGGTTGGCCCGGGAATATAAGAGAACTTAAAAATGTTGTTAAAAGAGCTGTACTTTTAGCTCAAGATGATTATATAAAAAAAGAACAATTGGTTTTTATAAAATTTGATAAAAGAGTTAATGAGTCTGAAATTATTTCTTCCAAAACAGAAGAACAATTAAGAAATACTGATACATCACTTCAATCTATTCTTGAAAAAGCAGAAATTGATATTCTCAAACAGGCTCTAAAAATATCAAATGGAAAGAAAACAAAAGCGGCAAAAATGCTTGGAATTAGTAGATATACACTTTACAGAAAATTAAAATTTTTGGGATTGGATTAAATTTAGATGTTATAAAATTAAAAATGTGAAGGGTTGAATTAATTCAACCCTTTTTTAATATAAATTAATTTTGGATAAATAAACATTAAACAATTGATGTAGCAAAATTGTAACAAATTTGAAAATAGTGTCACGAAACTGCAACAGAATTTGATTAAAAAATAAATTTAAATTTAATTAAAATATAACAATTAAATAAATATTAAATTCCGCAACTTACTGAAAATTAGCGAATTATTACAATATGAACTATAAAATTATCATATAATCGTTTTTTAGCACAAAAATTGCCTATAAGAATGTTAGGCTTTTATCCCTTTCTTTTGTTTTTTACTCAATATTCAATTGAAAGGTTTCCAGCTTTTTTATTGAATGTTTAGTAAGGGTTTCTAAAAAGCTTGGCAAAGAAATTATTAGCCAGCCTGGAAAATCAAAATATGAAAGGGGGTGAATAAACATGACTAAAGAAGAACAACAAATAGAAATAGGACAAATAATCTTGTCCGAAGCTGAGAAGGTATATAAAAAAGGAATGACCAAAGAACAACTTGCAGAAGAACTGTTTCCTGGCATGGTATATGGAAAACTTCCAGATTGGGCTAGAAGACTTATTATAGCACTCCTAAAGTGGCTTATAGGTGAATTGTAGTAGAAAATCAGTAAGTAGTAAAAAAATTGCTTAAAAAGATACAAAACTGAGTTAATTCCGGACTGGCTAGCAATTTTGCTCTCTATAATGTCTAAATTTTGCATATATTTTTTGAATAAATAATAAGTATAGATAACCATGGAGGACAATATGAAGTTAACAAGATGGTATTTATTGATAGTTTTAGTAGTCTTTGCTTTCTTTTTTACACAATGCTCTTTTATAAAACTAACAGCAGAAAGCATGAATTATGAGCCAACAGACGAAGATTATACAGAAATTCTTGAGAAACACATTGAAGCGGTTGGTGGTAGAGAAAATATCGCCAGAATAAAGAATATTTATTATCGTTATTATTTCAAGGGCATGGGAATGGAAGGAACTACTGAAAACTGGTATCAAGGAGATTCTTTATATAGATATGAAGACCATTTTGGTAAGGAAATAGAAATACATATTGTTAAAAACAATAAAAGTTGGGAAATTAAACCCAATGGCATAATTTATGAGGATACAGTAAAAAGTATATCAGGAGACAGGCTTTTTTACTCATTTCAATATATATATCCTGAAGCGAATAACGCCGAATATGTAAAAGGCGACCAAGTTAATGAGGATGGCAGAGACTTAGTTCCTATTATAATCACCCCGGAAAATGATTCATCTATTGTTTTACTCATTGAACCAACAACTTATCTTGTTCATAAAATAAAACGATTAGATGAAGGAATAGTGCTATCAACCACTTTTAGTGATTATCGTGAAGTAGAGGGAGTAAAGATTCCTTTTGAGTTAAAAAGCATATACGGCGTGAGTTTTTTTAAGTTCACAGAAATTCTAAAAGATGTAAAAATAAATCAGACCTATCCTGACAGTCTTTTTCTGCCGCCTGAAAATCTCGTGAAGAAATATGAATTCAAGAATGATGTTGGTTATACAGAAATTACTTTTGAGTTTATACAGGATAAAATACTATTACTTAAAGCCTCTATTAATAACAATCCTTCTGAATACTTTCTCCTTGATACGGGAGCCAGTTCCACAATTATTGACCTGGGTTACATAAAAAGTTTAGGACTTTCTACCAAAGGTAAAATTCCCATCCTTGGTGCTTCTATAGAAACTGAGATGGTAGATTTGAATTTATTTTCGTTACCCGGTTTAAACATAAAAAATCTAATGCTCAATACTACAAAATTTTCAAAAATTTTGGAACTTCCTGATAAAAAGGTTGTTGGTATCCTTGGTGGAGACATATTGTCAATGTTTGTATTTAATATTAATTTTGATAAAAAGCTTATTACTCTTTATGACAAAGAAAAATTTAAATACAAAGGTGATGGAGAAATATTGGATATTTCAATAGTTTCTAATACACCAGTCATTAAAGTTTGTCTTAATGATAGTATCTGCGGTAATTTTACCATTGATATGGGTTATACGGGAAGACTGCTCCTTATTGGAGAAATTCTTCATAAATGTAATCTTATAGAACATAAGGATAACTTTGTCAAAACTGAAGCATTAGGAGCGGGTGGTAAAGTTGATGTATATAATACCCGAATAGATAAAATTAAGATTGGATCATTCCTAATTGAAGATATACCCATCGGATTCGTAACTGAAACACCTACTGGCTTTATATCCATTATAGATGCTGTAGAAGGGAAAAAACCTAAAACTGATGGTAATATAGGGTCTCAATTGTTATCTCGCTTTAATATATACATGGACTATCAGGAGAATAAAATCATTCTTGAAAAGAACAGCAATTTTGGGAAACCCTTTGTAATAGATAAATCTGGAATGATAGTTACCAAGAAAGAAAATAAGTTTATAATAAAGCAAGTTATTGAAAATACCCCCGCTTATGAAATAGGATTGAAAGAAAAAGACGAACTTATCAAGATAAATGGGAAACCTGCTTCTAACTATACTTTATCAGAGATTACGAAACTTCTAAAAGGAAATACAGGAGAGAGCATTGATTTGGTGATTAAGAGAGGCAGAAGAGATATAGAAGTCAGTTTAATTTTACGAGAATATATTAAATAAAAAGAGAATTGCAACTTTTCATGCCAAAGGCATCATGCCTGAGGCAGATCCGCCTCTGGTGGAGATCTTTTGGAAAGAGAGATAGATACGACCAAAACTATGAAGGAGAATGGCATTACAAAAGAGATAAAAATCTAATCCCGTTATGAAGAAAATACTAATAATTGATGATGATAAAAATTTATGTAAAATTCTCTCTAAATTATTAGAAAGAGAAGGTTTCAATACTGAATCTGTGTATTCTGGAAATGAAGCTCTTGAAATGTTATTTAAAAAGTATTATGATTTTATGATAGTAGATTATAGCCTTCCAGATATTTCTGGTATGGATATTTTACAATGGGTTGTGAAGAATAATCCTACTATTGGGAGAATAATGATTTCTGCTTATGGTAATGATATAATTAAGTCCAATGTCCTGCGGCAGAATACACTCTTTTTTGATAAACCATTTAATAACCAGTTATTAATAAATACAATAAAAGCATATATTAATCAACATCAGTTAAATCAACAAAATAATGTTTATTAATTACAATTGGGAGAACAAATGCAAAAAATATTGTTTCCATTAATGATTGGATTTTTAGTTATATTTGTTATTGGATTGGTAGTTTTTTTCAAAAAGCTGAAAAAAAAGAAATTTGATAAAGCCTTTTGAAAAAATGAGAATATTTATTGGTATTATTTAAAAATCTATATAAATAAAAAAGGGAAGAGAGCAAGAAGAAATTCAGGGCTGGCACCATTGAAAATCCCAAGCAATTCTCTTCCCGATGGAAAACTTATCCTTCGGGAAATGTTGTCAAGAAATTGATGTAATTAAATAACACTGTTGGATTGATATTTCTTTAAGGCTCTCTTCCTCCAATAAAGTGCTGATAATTTATGAATTATCAGCAGAAAGGAGGAAGACATGATATTCTATATCTGTAAAAATAAGTTTATTTTCTTATGAATTTTCCAAATTATATGAAAAATTAAATAATTGGAAAAGATTGACATAAAAACAAAAAAATTAACAAAAGAAGGAGTAAAGATGATTAAGAAAATCGCAATAACCGCAATCTTGCTTGCATTGTTTTTGGCAGGAAGCTTGATTGCAGATGACCCACCTGTTGAGCTCGGCGACCTTATTGTTCATGTACAAGCAGATGAAATACTTCCGTGGAGATTAGATGTATACTACTATAGCCAATGGCCCGACCCCGTTCA
>CAYNOU010000007.1:0-52639 GCA_964398885.1 uncultured Candidatus Cloacimonadota bacterium
CTCGCCACGCCGCGACAGCGGCGCCGAGCCTGAAGAGACGGGCAGACGGGTGTGTCCCGATTTGTTTTCGGGACATGTATGTTTCATATGAAAATCACTTTCAAATAAACGAGCCAACACTCCCGATATACCCGTTCTCTGTAGTCCTGATTCAATCGGAACGAAGGATGAATCGGGATAATGATGTTTAGTATTCTCATATAAAGATTTCATAGTTAGAAAAACAGTCCCCGCGAAAGCGGGGATCAAATCCTATTAAGACCGGATAGGTATAATAAATAAATCTGTAGCTAAAATCCCTCTTTGGTTTTGGTTCACCCTTTGTAGTAGCAGTACTACTACTACGGAGAATGGGCTTGTTCAAGTTAGGGCTTAAAGTTTAAAAAATATGAAAAAAACTACATCTATAATTGACCTTGGAACAAACTCTGTCCTTTTGTTAATAGCTGAAAAACAAAATACTCACTGGAGTGTTTTATATCGTGATGCAAAAACTTCTTTGCTGGGTAAAGGAATGAAAAATGGTTTGCTCACAGGAAACGCAATCAAAAGAGCTGAAGACATACTAAAGGAATACATCAGCGTTTCTAAAAAATTCAACTGTAATAAAATAATAATAATTGGAACATCTGCTTCAAGAGAATCGAAAAATATCACAAAAATTTCTGACTGGTTAAAAATAAATTATGGCTTACCTTTTTATATCCTGTCAGAAAATGAAGAAATAGAATATATCTATTCTGCAAATATCAAAGAATTTCCCGAATTTCATAATATGCTTATCTTTGATGTTGGTGGCGGAAGCACAGAATTTATACTAATCTATGATAACAATATTTTGGTTCAAAAAAGCTTAAAGATTGGCGTTAGAAGACTGAATAATCAATTTCTCAAATCGCAACCAAAAATTGATTATATAAAAGAAGTGTTAAACAAATCAAAAATTAAAAATAAAATTTCGTTTAGTTTTGATACAATTGGAGTTGGTGGAACTGTTACCACTTTGGTTGCTGTAAAAAATAAATTACAAAAATATATTCCTGAAAAAGTTCATAAACAGATATTAACAAAAGTTGATGTTATTGAATTTGTAAAATTATGGTCTTCTATTTCGGATAATGAAGCGAAAAAACTAATCCCTTTTGATCCATTAAGAGCAGATGTTCTTCTGTCTGGTTCTTTAATTCTAAAAGAAATTTTTAATTACTTTTCTATTGAAAAAATCTATGTAAGTGATTGTGGTTTACAGTTCGGGATGCTGTATAATTTGCAAAAGTTTAATTGATAATTTACAAAAAACAGCACAGGCAGAGGGGAAGCTACCTGTGCTGAGGAGGTCTTTTAAGCGATTTCTCAACCGCTTTAGGGGTGAATTATTTTATCTAAAAGATGTCCTTATATTTCATGTTGTCAAGATTTTTTTATTTAATACGCAATTTTTTATCTTTTACTTTATATAATATCTCCTCTTTTTCTTCAGGACTTTGATTATTTTTTATTTGAGTTTTATTGCTTTCTAAAGGTCTGGATTTTAACTTGATTTTGTTTTGTACAACTTTTTTATCTTCTTTAATTTCACTGCTTATTTTTTTCTTTATACTTTTAGCTTTGCCCGACTTAGCTTTTCCTTTAAACTTTTTATCTTGTTCAACAAATTCTATTATTGCAACCGGCGCTGAATCACCTTTGCGATAACCAATTTTAACAATTCTGGTGTAACCACCATTTCTGTTTTGATAACGAACAGCTATATCATCAAACAACTTTTTTACAAGGTCCCTATTTGCTAGAATCTTGTATGCCTGTCGTCTCGCGTAAATTGTATCCTTTTTCCCAAGTGTAACCAATTTATCTGCAATTCTACTAACTTCTTTTGCTTTGGCAATTGTTGTATTAATTCTATTTTGCCTTATTAGGTTAGAGGCAATATTATTAAGCATAGCTTTTCTCTGAGCTTTTCTTCTGCCAAATGTTGATGAACCTTTAATGCGATGTTTCATTTCTTTTTACCCTCAATTTTATTTAGTGCTTCAAGCCGTTTTTCAATATCTTTGACATCCATTCCAAGATGAAGTGCATAACGATCCAGAACACTTTTTACTTCCGCAAGAGACTTCTTCCCAAAATTTCTTAATATAAGCATCTGATTTTCAGTTCTTGCAACCAACTCCTTAACAAATTTTATTTTTGCAGCTGATAAACAATTACTACATCTAACGCTAAGCTCTAATTCAGAAATTTTCATTTTCATAAGCTTCTGCAAGTTTTTCAATTCAGGGTCAATTTTTTCTCTTTTAATATATTTTGGCTCTTTCTCAAATTTCATAATCGCCAGAAAGTAATCTTTAAGTATTTTAGAAGCAAGACTAAGTGAATCTTCAGGTAAAATACTTCCGTCTGTCCATATTTCCAAAAATAATTTGTCGTAATTTATTTTCTCATCAACTCGTTGTTTCCCAACACTAAAATTTACTTTCCGTATAGGAGAATAAATTGAATCAATTGGTATGACCCCAACAGGTCTGTCTCCAACTACTTGCTCACTTTCTCTGACATAACCAATACCATTCCCAACCCATAATTCCATAGAAAAATCAATGTCATCAACCAATTCCAAAAGATATAGATCTTTGTTAATAATCTTTACAACCTTAGGGCATTTAATTTGAGCTGCTGTGATTTTACCAGGCCCTTTAACATTCAGCTCTAATATTTCTTCTTGGGTTGAATTAATCTGCAATACAAGATTTTTAAGATTTAGAATTAACTCTATATAATCTTCTCTTGCGCCAGGAATTGCACTATATTGATGCAACATACCTCTCACGCGAACAAAACGAACAGCCCCACCTTGAACTGATGATAATAACACCCGCCTTAATGAGTTGCCAATTGTTGTACCAAATCCATACTCTAAGGGACCGATTGCAAATTTACCATATTTTTCAGTATAAGTTTCCTCTTCTTTTTCTAATAAAGTCGGTAACTGAATCGGTTCTAATTCTAACATTTGATCTCCTAAAATTATTTATGTATCTGTTACTTTTTACAATTTATTTTAATAATTTATTTTGAGTAAAATTCTATGATAAGTCTATCGTCAATTTCCTGTGGGAGTTGATCTTTTGTAGGCAAATTTTTTACATAGCCCTTAAATTCTTCTGCATGAACTTCAAGCCAATTAAACTGGTCTAAAGACTTATGCGATTCCATTGACTCGTGTATTATGGGAATTTGTCTGCTCTTATTTTTAATTTCAATGCACTGTCCTTGCTTTACAATGTATGATGGAATGTCTACTTTTTTCGCATCTACAAGAATATGTCCATGATTAACAAGCTGCCTTGCAGCATTTCTGGATGTAGCAAAACCCATACGAAAAACCACATTATCCAAACGAGTTTCTAAAAGCCTGAGCAAATTTTCTCCTGTAATGCCCTTCATTTTTGCAGCTTTTTTGAAATAATTTTTAAACTGCTTTTCAAGTAATCCATACATCCTTTTTGCTTTCTGTTTTTCTCTAAGATGTATTCCAAAATCGCTCATTTTACGACGAAACCTTTTCTTTTGCTCTCCTGGAGGATTATTTTTTCTTTCCAAACTGCATTTATTTGAATAACATCTTGCACCTTTTAAGAAGAGTTTTGTTCCCTCTCTCCTACATAATTTACATTTTGAGTTTAAATATCTTGCCATTAGATAACCTCTTAAATTCTTCTTCTCTTGGGAGGTCTGCAGCCATTATGAGGAATCGGGGTTGTATCTATAATAGATAAAATCCTCAGACCTTGAGCCTGCAAAGCTCGGACTGCTGAATCCCTCCCTGAACCAGGTCCACTAACTTTAACATGCACTGTTTTAAGACCCATATTTGTAATAGTATTTGCAACATCTTTAGCAGACTGTTGCGCTGCATAGGAGGTGCTTTTCTTTGAACCTTTATATCCAATTTTGCCACAACTTGACCACGCGATAACATTACCCTTCAAATCTGTAATGGTTATAATAGTATTATTAAAAGATGCTTTTATGTGAACAATACCTTCTGATTCATGAAGCTTTGTTTTCTTTTTTCTAATGGTTTTACCCGATTTCTTCTTTACAGCCATATAATTCTCCTAATATTATTTTCTAACAATCCTTCCAGACCTGGGACCTTTTTTGGTTCTTGCATTAGAATGTGTGCTTTGCCCTCTGCATGGCATACCTGTTCTATGACGCAATCCTCTATAACAACCAATCTCCATCAATCTTTTAATATTCATTGATGTCTCTTTCCTCAAGTCACCTTCAATAACATAATCATTACGAATTATATCCCTTAACAAAATTATCTCTTTGTCGGTCAAATCTTTAACTCTCTTATTTTTATCTACCCTTGCCTGCTCTAAAATCTTTTTTGCCAATGACCTACCTATACCAAAAATATAAGTCAAACCGATATCTATTCTTTTTTTATTAGGTAAATCTACGCCTACAATTCTAGCCAAATCAATCCTCCTATTTTCAACCTTGTCTTTGTTTATGTTTGGGATTTGAACAAATCACATAAATAGTGCCTTTTCTTTTCACTATCTTACAATTCTTACAAAGTTTCTTAACTGATGCTCGTACTTTCATTTTTGCTCCATAGAAAAATATATCTATTTATACCTATACACAATCCGACCTTTATTCAGGTCATACGGTGATAGTTCTAATTTTACTTTGTCACCAACTAATATACGGATATAATGCATTCTCATCTTTCCAGAGATATGTGCCAAAACCTGATGACCATTCTCTAATTCAACAATAAATTTTGTGGCTGGAAGAGCTTCTTTAATTATACCATCAACTTCAATAACACCCGACTTTGCCATCAATTTCTCTTCAATAAGGTCAAAATTTCTGGCCTATCTTTTTTAATTAAAACTGTATGTTCAAAATGTGCAGAGTTAGAATTATCAGCAGTAAAAAATACCCACTCTTTTTCAACAGTTTTGGATGTACCAATATTAAACATTGGCTCAATAGCAATAGTCATACCTTCAACCAATCTTGGTCCTCTACCACTTTTACCGATATTTGGAACAATAGGGTCTTCATGTAATTCTCTTCCAACACCGTGTCCGGTCAATCCGTCTGCAACATAAAATCCATTCTGTTTTGCTGTATGCTCAATTATTGATGAAATGTCTCCAATTCTACTTCCAACTTTACATCGTTCAATTGCTCTTTTTAATGCCAATTCAGTTGTTTTAAGTAATTTCCTATCCTTTTCATTGATATTTCCAACTGCAAATGTTCTTGCCCCATCACCATAAAATCCATTTTTTTTCACGCCAACATCAACCCCAATAATATCGCCATCATGCAGAATTTTATCTTTTGATGAATACCCGTGAACAATCTCATTATTTATTGAGGCACATATAGAGAATGGATAAGGATTCAATCCATCCATTTGATAACCCTTGAAAGCAGCTTCTGCAGAATTTCTTGCAATTATTTCTTCCGCTTTTTCGTTTAATTCCCATGTGATTATACCAGGTTTCATCATTTTAGCTAATTGATAAAGCACTTCAGCAACTATTCTGTTACTTTCACGCATTAATTCAATTTCAGTTTTATTTTTTATTGAAATCATTGTTCAAACGCTTCGCTGTCAAAAATGGTCAAAATAGCTAAAGCTGTCATTAATGACAATTTTTGACTACTTTTGACGCTCCGAAGGAGCAAATTCCGATTCTTCTTCAATTATTTTTGTTATCTTATGGAAAACATCATCCTTGAACACAGCATCTTCAATAATATGTAATACACAATGTCTTTTATAAAAATCAATCATAGGTTTGACCGACTCGTGATACACTTCTAATCTATTTTTTATTGTTTCAATCTTATCATCATCACGAATAATCAGTTCGGTCCCACAGTTATCACAAAAGTATGTCCCATCTTCCTTTTTTTTTAGTCTCCCCGATTTCATCGGGAAGCCTGAACGGATAGGAATTTTATTAATTAAGTTGTAGATACTTTTGCATTTAGGGCAATATCTCCGATTAGACAATCTTCTTATTGCTTCGTTATCAGGAATATCAATTAAGATGGCATAAAAGGATTTTGAATCCTTAACATATTTCATATTTTGTAACATTATTGCTTGCTCAACATTTCTTGGAAATCCATCAAATAAAGCTCCATTTTCACAATCAGACTGAGTTACCCGTTTTTCAACTAAATCTAAAATAATATTATCAGGAACTAACTCGCCTTTATGCATATAAACATCTGCCTTTTTACCCAGTTTGGAATTTTTATCAACCGCATCTCGTAAAATATCACCTGTTGATATATGAGGAATGCTATACTTATTTTCAATTAACTTAGCCTGAGTCCCTTTTCCTGCTCCAGGGGGTCCCAACAAAATGATAATCAATTTCCCTTCACTGGTCATCTTCTTCTACCTCTTAATTTTCCTTTTTTCATAAATCCATCATAATGTCTCATTACAAGATGAGATTCAATTTGTTGCAGGGTATCTAATGCAACACCAACGATAATGATTAATCCTGTTCCACCAAAATAAAAGGGAACTCTTGCATAGGTCATCAAGAAGGTTGGCATAACAGCAATAATTGCAAAAAAGAGCGCACCTGGAAGAGTAATTCGTGTAATAACACTATTAATGTATTCTGCTGTCTTCTTACCAGGTTTTCTTCCTGGAATAAAACCACCATATTTTTTCATATTATCTGCAATTTCAACAGGATTAAGAACAATTGCGGTATAAAAATAAGCGAAGAAGATAATCAATAATACATATAAGACAGTATAAAGAAAGGCTCCAGGAGAAAGCCAATTAGATATAGTATGCATAAATTCACTACCTTTAAAAAATGTAGTTATAGTTTGTGGAAACATAAGAACTGACTGAGCGAAAATGATAGGAATAACTCCGGCAGAGTTCACTCTTAAGGGAATGTGAGTGCTTTGGCCACCATAGATTTTTCTGCCAATAACTCTTTTGGCATATTGAACGGGAATTTTTCGCATAGCTTCTGTAATAACAATCACCGCTGCCGTAACAACAACCATAATTATTAATATTAATACTGCAAGCATTATGCTCATTGTACCACTTGCAACCATATTACCCATATTAAGAAAACCATTTGGATATCTTGCAATAATACCTATAAATATTATTAATGAAATACCATTCCCGATTCCCTTTTCTGTAATCTGCTCACCTAACCACATAATGAATATAGTACCAGCAACAAATGTGATAATAGTAATAAATTTAAACATAAAACCGGGATATTGAACAACCGGTCCTAAAGATGTTGGAGGTATACTCTCAAGGAAAACAGTAATTCCCAAAGCATTAAAAGTTCCTATTAGAACAGTTCCATATCGTGTATATTGTGTTATTTTTTTCTGACCTTCAGCACCCTGTTTTCTAAGTTTCTCAAAAAATGGTATAATTGCACCTAACAACTGCATAACAATTGAAGATGTAATATAAGGCATAATTCCTAAGGCAAAAATTGTTGCTTTGCTTAAATTTCCGCCCACAAATAAATCATACATTCCGAAGAGTGTATTTGAACTTTGTGCGAAAAATTCACCAATAGCAGCAGTATTAATCCCCGGTGTGGGTATATGCCCGCCTAAACGATATACAATTAGAATTCCAAGTGTGAATAGAATCTTTTTCTTTAATTCCGGAACCTTGAATACATTAACTATGGATTTTAACACTTATACAACCTCTGCTTTCCCGCCAATTTTTTCAATTAGTTCAACAGCCTTTTCACTAAATTTGTTGGCTTTTATGATTTTTTTCCTGTCAAATTTGTTTTCACGATTAGCTAAAACTTTAACTGGAAATTTTTTATATTTTGGATTTTCAATAAGTCCGAGTTTTTCCATCAAGGGAATATCAATAATATTTTCTTCCATTCTTGCTAATCTATTGAGAGAGACAATTCTATTCTTCTTCTTAAATATATTAGTAAAGCCCTTACCTGGCAATCTGCGATGTATCGGCATCTGTCCACCTTCAAACCAATTGGGGATACCGGCACCGCTGCGACATTTCTGCCCATTCATCCCACGACCGGCCGTCTTACCATATCCGCTACCATTGCCTTTCCCGAGTCGTTTGCGTTTATGCTTTGAATTTGCAGGAATTTTTAATTCATTCAATTTCATCTTAAGTCTACCTCTTAATTTTTTCCACCTTAACCAAATGGCTAACAGTATTAATCATTCCTCTTATCTCAGGGGTATCTTTATGGATAACAGTCTGATTCATTTTACGAATACCTAATGCTTTTAAAGTTTCTTTTTGATTTAACTTCTGTCCGATTTGACTTTTTATCTGGGTAATTTTCAGTTTCATCTTATCCTATTAAGATATTTATTAATAAATGTGTTAAGCTAACAATTCAGCTATTGATTTATTTCTTAATTTAGCAACCTCTTCGTGTGAGCGGAGAGATTTCAATGCGACCACTGTTGCTTTAACCAAATTATGTGTAGTGTTTGAGCCCAAAGATTTTGTAAGTACATTTTCAACACCTGTTGCTTCTAAAATTGCTCTAACAGGTCCACCTGCAATAACTCCTGTGCCTGGCGCTGCTGGTTTTAGAAGAACTTTGCTTCCGCAATACTTGCCAGTAATAGAATGAGGAATAGTCCCATTTCTAACCGGGACCTTAAATGTGCTCTTTTTTGCGATTTCTTTTGCTTTGTTAATTGCCGTAATAACCTCATTTGCTTTACCCATTCCAATACCAACAGTTCCATTTTTATCGCCAACTACAACAGTTGCATTAAAGCTAAAGTGTCTTCCACCTTTTATTACTTTAGACACACGATTAGTGCCTACCACTTGTTCAAAAACTAATCCTTCTTTCTCATCATCATCCATTGGGTTGTACATATATTCTCCTAGAACCTTAATCCTTGCTTACGAGCACCATCTGCAAGGGCTTTCACTCTTCCATGATACACAAAACCATTTCTATCAAAACAAACGCGATATATGCCTTTTTCTAAGCATTTCTTAGCCAGAAGTCTTCCTGTTAAAAATGCTTCTTCAACACGTTTTATAGCTCCCTTTTTTTGAGCTTTAAATTCTGGTTGAAGGGTAGAAGCAGACACTAAAGTATTACCATTTATGTCATCAATAGCTTGTGCATAAATATGCTTTAAGCTTCTATACACAGAAATACGAGGGACTTCTGGTGTTCCAGAAATTTTTTTTCTTATGGCTCTTTTCCGTCTGAATCTAAGCAATCTATTTTTAGCTATATTTTTTTTAATCATAAATTCTCCTTAACCAGTTACTCCACCAGCAATTTTTCCTGCTTTCTTTCTTACATGTTCCTCAGCATATCTAATACCTTTTCCTTTGTAAGGTTCAGGAGGTCTGATACCTCTTATAGTTGCAGTTACTGAACCAAGTAATTCTTTATCATGGCTACTTAAATCAATTACAACTTGTAATTCAGGTATAACACTTGCTTCAGCTCGCCCGATTTTTTCCAAACTTATATCAATACCTTCAGGGATTTCAAAATAAATATCATGAGAAAAACCTAAACTTAGAACCAACCATTTGCCTTTTATCACAGCTTTATAGCCTATTCCAACAATCATTAATTTTTTCAAATATCCTTTTGAAACCCCGATAACCATATTGTTTATCAAGGAACGATTCAAACCATGTAAGCTTTTGTATTTTTTCTCATCAGAAATTCTGGTTACAACAATAGTATTATCAATGAACTTTGCTGATATTCCATCATTTAAAATATGCTCAAGTGTCCCTTTGATTCCAGCTACAATAACCTTATTTTTATGTATACTGACTTTGACATTCTCGGGAATAATTATTGGTTCTTTTCCTACTCTTGACATTTAAACCCTTTCTACCAAATTTTACAAAGATATTCTCCACCGACTCTTTCTTTTCGTGCAACACTATCAGTAATTACGCCGATGTTCGTTGATAATATGGCGATTCCAAGATGATTGTAAACAACTGGAATATTATTAGAATTAACATATACTCTTTTTCCTGGTCTACTAACTCTATTCAATCCTTTAATAACAGGTTCTTCATTTTCAGTGTAACGAATAGTAATTCTAATCTGCTCAAATTTTTTTTTGGTCTTTTCTGATTTATCAAGTAAAGTATATTTACTTATAAAATTTTCTTCAAAAAGTATACGAGCTATTTCTTTTCTCATATTTGATAAATTCATAGTTACTGTTTTCTTCTTTGCATGAATTCCATTTCTAATAATAGTAAGCATATCAGCAATAGGGTCTGTGGTTGGCATTATTCCTCCAATTACCAGCTTGCTTTTTTCACGCCGGGAATTTTCCCTTGTGAAGCGAGCTTTCTAAAACATAATCTACAAATACCAAAATCTCTAATATATCCTCTGGCTCTGCCACATAATTCACATCTACTGTATTTTCTTACTTCAAATTTTGGTTTTCTTTTAGCTTTTACTACTAAAGATTTTTTAGCCATATAATTCCTTATTTTTTATTTTCGCACAAAGGGCATTCCAAGAGCACTTAGTAATTCAAGTCCCTCTTCATCAGTTTTTGCTGTAGTAACGAAAGTGATATTAAGTCCTCTTATTTTATCAATTTTATCAAAGACAATTTCTGGAAAGACTATCTGTTCTTTAATACCCAATGTATAATTTCCTCTTCCATCAAATCCATTTCTGGAAACTCCATTAAAATCTCTAATTCTTGGCATCACTATACTAAAAAGTCTATCTACGAATTCATACATTTTTTCGCCCCGAAGCGTAGTTTTTGTTCCAATAGGATTTCCTGTCCTCAATTTGAAATTTGAAATGGACTTCTTTGCTTTAGTAATAATAGCATGTTGACCTGTAATAGTTTCTAATTCTTTCCTTGCATTATCCAACGAAGCCCTATTCTGAGTTGCTTCACCAACACCAATATTAACTGAGACCTTCTCAATTTTTGGTACTTGCATTACATTTTTATAATCAAATCTCTTCATCAACTCTTTTATAACCTGAGTTTTATACTTTTCTTTTAATCTGCTCATTATACCCCTTTAAATCATATCACCACATTTAGCACAATATCTAACTCTACTTTTATCTTCTAAAATTTTCATTCTTGCTTTGGTTGGTTGACCACATTTGGGACAAATCAATTGAATATTAGAAATACGTATTGGAGCCTCCATTTCAATTATTCCCCCCGACTGATTTTGCTGTGTTGGTCTCTGATGTTTCTTAATAAAATTTACTTTTTCAATAATAACTTTATTAATTTTAGGAAATGCTTTCAAAACCAATCCTTCAACACCTTTATATTCACCAGTAATAACTCTTACTTTATCATTTTTTTTAATTCTCATATAAATCTCCTATACGACTTCAGGAGCAAGTGAAAGGATTTTCATAAAATGTCTTTCACGGAGTTCTCTTGCAATAGGTCCAAAAATACGAGTTCCTCTTGGTTCCATCAAATCATCTATTAATACAACCGCATTATCACCAAAGCGAATATAAGTACCATCGTTTCTTCTAACTGCTTGTTTGGTCCTGACAACAACTCCTTTATGTATAGTCCCTTTTTTAATATCAGTATGTGGAACTGCAGATTTAACAGACATAACAATTATATCGCCAAGACTTGCATATCTTCGTTTGGAGCCACCCAAAACTTTTATACACTTTACTACTTTTGCTCCTGAATTATCTGCAATTCTAAGAACAGTTTCTTGTTGAATCATACGAACTCCCTGTTTGTCTACTTCCTTTTCTCAATTATTTCTACAAATCGCCATCGCTTAGTTTTACTAACAGGTCTATATTCCTCAATTTTTACTTTATCTCCAATTTTTGCTTGATTATCTTTATCATGAACTTTAAATTTTTTATGTCGTCTCATATATTTGCCGTAAAGGGGATGTTTAAATTGTCGTTCAACTCTGACAACAATTGTCTTATCCATTTTATCGCTTACAACAATTCCTATTCTGGACGGCTTTTTCTTTTTAAATTCAGCTTTTTTCATAATCATCCTACTTTTTCTTTGCAGCTAATTCTTTCTCTTTTATTATAGTCTTAACCCGAGCGATATCTTTTTTAGCTTCTTTAATTTTCATAGGATTTTCTAAACGATTCATTGATTTTTGAAAGCGAAGATTAAAAACTTCCTCAAGAAGATCATTTTCCTTTAGCTTTAATTCAGATAAGTTCATCTCTCTCAATTCATTTGGTTTCATACGACTTAACCCCTTATTTCTTCTTCACGTGAAATAAATTTAGTCTTCACAGGTAGTTTATGGCCACCTAATATCAAAGCTCGTTTAGCAATATTATAATTAACACCTTCAATTTCGAAAATAATTCTACCGCGTTTTACAACAGCAACCCAATATTCTGGAGCACCTTTCCCTTTACCCATTCTGGTTTCAGCTGGTTTTACTGTACAGGGTTTATCAGGAAAGATTCTTATCCAGACTTTTCCAGTTCGTTTTATAAAATGAGTTACAGCAACGCGAGCAGCTTCAATTTGACGGGCGGTTATCCAGGCATTTTCTAAGCTCATAAGGCCGTATTCTCCAAATTCAAGGGTAGAACCAGAATATGCTTTACCTCGTCTTTTACCTCTCTGCTGTTTTCTGTGTTTTACTTTCTTTGGCATTAACATTTCTTAGCACCTACAGTTTTTATATTTCATCTACGAAATCACTCCCAAAAATTTATCTCAACAAAACCATCTTCCTTATTTCAGATTTATATTTATCTGTTTCCATACGATAGAAATAAATCCCATTAGACAGCTCTCTGCCTTCGTTATCTTGACCACTCCAAATAACCTTCGCTTTACCAGTTAAGTCACCAAAACGCTTTACCAATTGACCTTTGATGTTATAAATCTTTATCGTTGCGTTCTCTGCGCCTTCGCTGTGAGGTGAGAAACTGATTGTAGTTGAACTATGCATCGGATTTGGATAGCAGCACAATGAAACATCTGATTCTGAAGATTCTCCTCCACTTCCTTTCCCATAAGGTATGTTATACACCATTTCAGAGTAAGGAAGAAAACAAACCTTATGAGCAGTAAATTCCATTTCAGAAATCTCTTCTAAATAAACATTAAACTCTGCTATTCCTTCTTCGTTCGTAAATTCTCGCATAAATAATGTATCTTTTTCCAACAATTCACATCGTACATTGCAAACAGGATTCTTGTAGGCATCTTTAATCGAGAAAACAGCAAATCCTTCAGAAGATTTTAACTTGCAAACAACAAATTCATCGTCTTGCCCATACTCATAATAAGGAATTCCTGCCACTACTTGTGCATAAGGAATATAATTTGCTTTAATGGCTGTAAAGTCCATTCCAGAAATATCTTCTTGATTACCAACTTCAAACTCTACTATCCCTTCTTCATTTGTAAATTCTCTAAAAGCTAAATAATCATCTGCTATCAAATTACATCGTACATTACTTACCGGCTCTCCTTCTTGATCTACTACCCAAAAGATAGCTATTTCACTTACAGGTCCTTCCGCTCTATATATAGTATATTCACCAGCTTGTTTACTCCATATCTGTATACTCGGGTCGCCAAATAAGATGTGTGCCATGATAAAATTTCTGAGTGTACTGGTATTTTGTGCGTATGTATAAAGACATTGATGAGAATTAAGCATAATTTCTCCAATTTCATGGATTCCATCATTAAATATAAAATCCATGAAGTCTTCAACTGCATGGCGAGTGGTATAAGGAAATTCATAATGAGACACAGCGTAATAAGCTACAGCACCATTATTATCCGTAAGGAAACAGGCACCAAAACAGTCTTGTGGTTCATTATTTTTATCCACAAATTTAGTACTTGAACAAGATGAATTCCAAAAAACATATGGATTATTATTCGTCAGATAATCAGGTAGATATTCGTATTTATAACCAATTGTATCATTTTGAGTTAATTCATAATCAAGTATTATAGCTTGGTGATTAGAATCAGTATAGAATCCTGTATACCAGGCATTACTATTAATATTAATTGCTTCAATGCCAGTTTCACCTCCATGTGTTACATTATACATAAAACTATGATCATCAGTATTAAATGCATTTCCCAATAATACACCCGCTGGTATTTGTGGCTCTGCTCCGCTTCCAACCAGATCTTCCTCATAAGTAAAATCTATATCCGTATCTATATGCATAGCAATTAAATCTATTATTTCATTACCAACTGTATGACCGGACATCCTATCAAGATTATTAGCAATTAAATGATATTTTTCAGAGAAATTACCATTATAACGATATGCGATATACTTATTAATAAAATTTTGAACTTCTTCTTGCGTATCAGCAGGAATTCTACCAACATATAAATCAGCCTCAAAATTTATTTCATCATCAGATATCCAGTCAGATAGTACATTACAGAAATAATAATCTGTAGGAAAAGAACTATAATCAGTTTTATTATTTATATAAATAATCTTGGGCATAACAACTGATGCATCTCCTCCAATCAGTACATATTTAAGAGCCGGATTATTCTGCTTTCTTGCTTTTAAATATTGTCTTATCTCCTCCGGGGTATCTCCTGTTTCAGAAGTAGTTACAACTTCACTCTTTATGCCTTCTCTATTTTTAATATCCGCAAAATCAAGAAAATCAGACTCAAATTCTTCATTTGTAATAATTATCATATCATAAGGAATATTATCTTCTCCTTTTGTAATAGTTTCAGGATGTTCTTCTTTTTTAATAATGGGCTTAAAATTCTCTGCATTATTAATAAACTGCTCAATTTCTTCAGGATTATTAAATATCTTGCTTAATTCTTCTCTTAATCCCTTCTCATAATCTTCCTTAGAACCAGCAAATAGACAGGTAAAGGTTAAGGCAAAGATTGAGATTATAGTTGAGATTATTAGTATTGCATTTTTTCTTTTCATAATAAACCTTCCTTTCTTTTTATTTTATTAACATTTATCCTACGAAGTTTAGCATAGGATGATTTATCCTGCGTCCCGATACATCGGGATTAACGAAGTAAAAGCATTTTCTTAGTATCAATAATTTTGTTGTCATTTACTAATTGATACAGATAAATACCATTAAGAAGTTCTTTTCCATTTTTATCTTTCCCATCCCACTCAATTGACGATTGATGATTATCTATTGATACCTGCTTTACCAATTGCCCTTTCAAATTATAAATTTTTATCTCTTCGTTTTTTGCTTCTCTGTGGGGGATAGAAAAAGAAATTGTGGTAGAATTGGTAAAGGGATTAGGATAATTCCACGATACTGAATTTTCAAAATACTCCTCTTCGGGTAAGATAGGATAAGAAATCCCTAAAAATGCAGGTGCATCTAGATATTTACTATTACCATAATCAGGACAAGAATTAATTCTATTTCGTATCTCATTAGGAGGAGCAATAGGATGGTCCTGAAGATATAAAGCTACTGCACCTGTCATATGAGGTGCAGATGCGCTTGTGCCATCTGAATAACGATATTCTGTTTCACCGTAAGGTCTAAGTTCATTGCTTGGAATGGGAGACATATGTTGAGAAAGAGCAGAACATATCCAGGAGCCTGATGCATATATTTCTGGTTTAACCTTATCATAAGTAGGTCTACCTCTTATAGGTCCATCACTACACCACCAAGGAATTTGATTTGTTGACCATCCAGGATTATATGGTGTATAAGTCACACCATTTGCATTTTGCCAGCTTGTTTTTGAAGACAAAGCGCCTACTGTAATAACACTTTCTGCATTACCTGGTTCTGTGATTGTATAACCATCCCATAGATAAGGAGCATCAGGAAATGTTACACTAAGCGACCAATCTTGAGAGGCACCAGGTGGTTTACGTTCATATACAGCATAAGCATCCCACCTTCCTGTTCCGTTTAATTCAATTTTCCATCCACCTGTATTATTAGGAGTTATCATATGCCCTGAATCCCATGATGCTATCATAATTATAATCAATTTATCATCAGTGTCGGGAAAGTGGTTATAAAACCATGAAGTTGGATCATCATTATAATCATTGTTTGATACAGCAACCCCACCATCAGGAGTTAAATATCCATAACCAGGAGGATCAGTTCCATGAGTTCCTTCTCCAGAAGCGTATGGACCATATGGACCATAAGACGGAGAACTCGGAATTGTAAGAGTCACAGAATAATCTGAAGATTCATCATACCATATATAGATTACAAAAAATTCATCAACATGTTGGTTAGCAGCCAAAACATGGAAGTCAAAAGTTTGAGAATAATCATTCACCATATGTCGTTTTGCTGCTCCGTCATTTCCAGCAGATTTTACTATACAGATATTGCTATTGTTTATATAATTTTCAACAGCTTGCTCATATGGAGAAGTTCCATCACGAGGTCCCCTTTTTGAACCTAAAGATACATTGATAACCATAGGTTTGTCCAAAACTGATGCTTTATTAATACAATACGCTATGCCTTCTTCTATTCCATTTGAACTACCATGGTAGTCAACTATGACAAATTCAGATTCAGGTGCAACTCCTTTATAAGTACCATTGCTTGAACTGCCATCACCACCTGCAATGCCTGCTACCCAGGTTCCATGTCCGCGAGTATCGTGTGAAGGGAAATCGTCAATATGGGAATTTATATAATCTTCATCATATTCTTCTCCTGTAGATTGGTCCATGTAATATTTTACCCTGGTATCTCCATTGCTCTTTCTGAAATCATAATGTGCAACATCAACCCCTGTATCAATAATACCGATTAGGACGTCCTCACCAGTAATACCCTGATTATTGGCAATATATGAATCAACCACATATAAATCGTCAGCACCTGCACCACCAGCGCTAACATCTAATTCTTCTTCTACAGGAACAGAACCAACAACATAGTCTACATAAGTGTAGTCTAAGATATTTTGCCATTCTACCAGAGGTATATCTACTCCAAGAAAATTATTAATTTCAAAAGATATCCGTACATTTTCTATACTATTTAACAATGATTTTACCTCTTCTGAACGACCTTCCTTGGTACATACGATAACAGATACCATTTCAACATCGTTTTGATAAAAAGTTTCTGAGAAATTTTGTGAAAACTGAACAATTTCTTGGGCAGATATATAATTAAAACAAAATAAAAGGATTATTGCAATTAATATTTCCTTTTTCATTTTTTTATCTCCTTGCTTTTTTGCTACTTGGAAGCTCAAAAACTTCCAAGTTGATTTTAATTGGTTAATATATTTACTATCCACCATCTGTCCCTGTGGGATCCGTAAACCTGCGAATTTTACACAGAGCTGGCAGAAAACTTATTAATTACATTAATGACCTAGTTGCTGTTCCTTTTGCATATTTCTTATAGTTTAATATAACTTATCTAAAGCTTTAATGGTACTATAATTCAAATCTTTAAAAACTTTCGTAAAATAATTATATCTATAGGGTAAAATAACTTTGGCACCGGGAAAGCATCTACGAGCAGGAATAGAATCAACAACAATAGATTCAAGTTTAAAATTATTTTTTTTATATGAATTTACCATGATATCTTTTACATCGGTTTTAATTCTTGGAAGAGATACAACTGTAACCGCATAAATATCTGGATACACTTCTGCTGAAAATTGTCCCAGAGAATCGGTTTGAATATAAGTTAGGTGATGTTTTGCGGAAAGAAAAGCTAATTCAAATGCCTGAACTTCATGATTAGCAAGCTTTACTATTCCAGAAATCTCAATTTTTTCATCAGGTTTATCAAAAGTCTTTCCATAATCAGTATAAGGAATGGTTTGTGAAAAGCTATACAAGTATGGATAGAATCCTTTTTCTTTATAAGGTTTTATCTCTGAAAGAGTTTTATATGATACCCCATCACCAGGAGCATACATTGGAGTATTAAATAATGTAACATGGTCTTCTATTATCTCTATGGGATGTGAATATCTGTTTTTTTCTGTGAATACCAGAGAACTAGGTCTATTATAAATGTCCATAAAAACTAAAATATCCTTTTGTTCTGCTGTATACTTATTTTTAAATTCTTCTAATACTATATCATCTGGTTCAAATCTAAATCTATCAGATATTGGTACTATTTCTGGGTCTTTTACATCTTTTGGTATTTTCTTTTTTTCTTTCTCAGAAGCCATATAACTTTTAACTGTTTCTACTGAGATTTTGTATTCTCCTTCAGGTAGCCATGATGAAAATTCACCATTACTTTCAGTGAAAAAACTCTCAACAGTATATCTTCTTTTAGTTTCCGGATGCTTAAATATTACAGAAACGATGTATGTTGAATCTACATGGCAAAATCCCTTTAACATTCCTTTATGTTCGGACTTCCAATCTAAAAGTAACTTATCAATACGCTTTTCTTGTAAATATGTATTATCATCACGGAGTCCACAAATTTCAATCCTGTCACTAAACTTCTTTTTTAACCTTTTTACCAATTTTACTGGAGCGATAGCAGCAATATACTGGTCCTCTCCTGTAATCAGTTTTACTTTCTTATTATCAAGAAATTTTTTTACCTGCTTTCTTGTATCTTCATCATATTTTATAAATGCTGTGGTCATTTCAGTATCGTTTTCAATATAAGTTTTATAGTGCCAATCAGTATTTTTGTCAGCAAATAAAACTGAAGGAAAAAGTAAAATAATGATTAAAATTTTTCTTAACACCATAGGGTATACCTTAGGTTTAAAAATTCTTAATAAATTTCCCAACTGTTTGGACATTTCAAAATTAAATCCTTTCACAAAGAATTTAACAATTACATTATATTCCCGCATTCCTATCCTATAAGTTAACATAATCCATTTGTCATAATTTTATTCAAACTCATTTATTTTCAAACTCTTTCCTTCATATTTTTCTATTAAGAATTTATAGTTTATTCATATATTCAAAAGATCTTCCTAATTTCTTCATTTATTCATCAGCTCACCCTTACATACCCAGACTTTTATGCCAATAACACCATACTTTGTAATGGCTTCACTTACGGCATAATCAATATCTGCTCTTATGGTATGAAGGGGATTTCTACCTGCGTGATATTCTTCTTTCCGGGCAATCTCAGCACCATAAAGACGGCCACTGCATTTAATTTTGATACCAACTGCTCCTGAACCCATTGCTCTTTGAATTGCTCTTTTCATTGCTCTACGATATGAAATTCTATTCTCAATTTGTCTGGCAATATCCATACCAATTAGCCTGGCATCAAGCTCAGGTCTTTTAATTTCCTTAATATCAATAGCTAATTTTGAATAATCATCTTGATTGGACATATTAAGAAGTGTAAACAATTCATATTTAATCTTTTCAATTTCAACACCTTTTCTTCCTATAACAATTCCAGGTCTTGCGGTATTAATTATGATAGTTATTTTATCACTTTTTCGCAAGATTTCAATCTTAGCAACCATAGCATCTGACAAACGTTTATTTAGATAATCTCTAATTTTTAAATCCTCATAAAAAAGGGATACATAATCTTTTCTGGTATTTGCAAACCATATAGATTCCCAATTTTTATTATATCCTATACGAAAACCAACTGGATTAGTTTTTTGACCCAATATCTGCCTCCTCTTCTTTTGGTGCTTGCAATTCATCTGAAACAGATATCGCAATATGACATGTTCTTTTTCTAATCATATCAGCCCTTCCACGAGCACGATGACGATATCTCTTCATTGTGATACCATCATCTACGAAAATTCTATTTATTAATAATTTATCAGTTTCAACCTTGCCCTTTTTACTAACTGCATTTGCAATTGCAGCATCTAAAAGTTTAGTAATTATTCTTGCACCTTTTCTCTTAGAAAAAGTTAGTATATTTTTCGCTTCGGTGATATTTTTATTCCTAATTAAATCCGCTATCAAACGAATCTTTTTTGCAGAACCCCTTTGATTTTTTACTTTAGCAATTGCTTCCATTTCTTACCTACGCGCTGTAAGCTTTTCTCTTTTAGCCTTATGTCCTCTAAATGTTCTTGTCGGAGAGAATTCACCTAATTTATGCCCAACCATACTTTCAGATATAAAGACAGGAACAAATTTCTTCCCATTATGCACAGCAAAAGTATGACCAACAAATTCAGGAATTATTGTAGAACGTCTTGACCAAGTTTTGATAACTTGCTTACGCTCTTCTTTATTTAATTTTTCCACTTTTTTCATCAAATGCTCATCTACAAAGGGTCCCTTTTTAACTGACCTAGCCATCTATTGAATCCTCCAAAAATTTCTTATTATAACGAACATAATCAAAGCCTGATATCTACTTTCGCCTTTTAATTATATATTTATCAGAATACTTTTTCTTTTTTCTTGTTTTAAATCCTTTTGCAGGCAAACCCCAGGGAGAGACTGGTTGCCTACCACCAGAGCTCTTTCCTTCTCCACCACCCATTGGATGGTCATGAGGATTCATAGCAACCCCTCTTGTTTTCGGGCGTCTTCCTAACCAACGCTTTCTACCAGCCTTACCAAGAGAGGCACTACTATGCTCAATATTGCTCACCTGTCCAATTGATGCATAACATTCTCCTCTTATTAAGTGCACCGCACCAGATGGCATCTTAATATGAACATATTTATCTTCCTTTGCAATGATTTCACCGCTTACACCAGCACTTCTCGCTATCTGCGCACCTCTATTAGGTTTGAACTCAATATTGTGAATCATCGTCCCAATTGGAATCTTCTTTAAAGGCATAGCATTCCCATATCTAATTTCAACATCTTCTCCAACCATAACTACATCATTAACCTGCAATTTATCTGGTGTAATTATATATCTTTTCTCTCCATCAACATAATAAATTAAAGCGATTCTTGCAGAACGATTCGGGTCATACTCAATTGAGTGTACTCGTGCTGAAATATTCTTTTTATCATACCTTTTAAAATCAATAATCCTATAAAATTTTTTATGGCCTCCGCCACGATGACGAATAGTCATTCGTCCCTGATTATTTCTACCACCGGTTCTCTTCACAGGTTTTAGAAGAGATTTTTCAGGTCTTTTCTTTGTAATCTCATCAAATTTATAACCCGTATAAAACCTTCTTGACGGAGTGGTGGGTTTATACTTTTTTATTGCCATTTAAAACTTCTCCAAAATAAATATTAGGGTAAAGAACCCAATTTATATTTTTTTCTGTCAAACTTATTGAAAATTAACATCATTTCATCATTTCATTACTTGAAATTCCTTAATACTTTCACCAGATTCTAAATAAACTATTGCTTTCTTCCAATTAGGTCTTCTGCCAACATATCTTCCTAAACTCTTCGGTTTTCCTTTGCAATAAATTGTGTTTACTTTCTTTACTTTTACATCAAAAATCTCTTCTACAGCATGTTTAATCTCAATCTTGTTAGAATCTCTACGAACTTTAAAAAGGTATCCATTTGCATCTTCAGTAATATGAGTTCCTTTTTCAGTTATGAGGGGTTGAATTATTATTTCTCTTGAATTCTTACTCATTTTCGCCTTTCTGAGAACAGGTAAAAGTATCCTCCAACTTTTGTAGTGCTTTTTCAGTTATAATCAAATCACTTGACCGCATTACTTTATAGGAACAAAGATCCTGAGCCCGTATAGTATCTACATTTTTCAGATTATGAAACGATTTGATAACATTAAGGGAATTATTCGGCATAATAATTAAGCATCTATCATATTGAATTTTCATATTTTTTAATATCTGATTAGCTGTCTTTATGCTTGGCTTTTCAAACTCAAAATCTTCAATAATTGCGACATGTTCCTTTTTTGCACTTAATGCAGATTTAAGAGCAATCCTTTTCTTCTTCTTTGGAATTTTTGAATACCAATTTTTAGGATGAGGACCAAACGCAACACCACCCCCAACTCTTATTGGACTTTTAGCAGAACCTGCACGAGCCCTTCCAGTTCCCTTCTGTCTAAATAGTTTGCGTGTAGAGCCTTTTACATCTGAGCGCCCTTTAACTGATTTTGTGCCTTGCCTTTGATTCTTCAAATAAAGCTTAATAACCTCATAAAGAACATTGGTATTTATCTCAACATCAAAAAGATTTGCGGGCAATGAAACCTTTCCAATCTTTTCTCCATTATTTGTATATTTTATTACTTCCATAACAAAAGCCTTTATCTATTTTATTTTCTTAATAATGACAAGACTATTTCTATGACCGGGGACCGCACCTATGAGCATAATCAAATTTCTTTTTTCATCAACCTTAAATATATTTAGATTTCTAACGGTAACACTTTCGTTTCCCATATGACCTGGCATTTTCTTCCCACGCACAACCCTTGAGGGAGTCGCACATTGTCCGATAGAACCTCCACCTCTAAATGACTCGTGAGTCCCGTGAGTCATATTCTTGCCATGAAAATTGTGTCTTTTAACTACACCAGCAAATCCGCGTCCTTTAGAAGTACCGGAAACATTAACAATCTCATTAGATTTGAAAATTCCTGGATTCAACACAGAACCTAATGGATACTTTTTCAACAATTTATTATCAACTCTAAACTCTTTTAGAAATTTATAATACTTTAACTTATTACTCTTAAAATGACCAGCTAAAGGTTTGGTAATCCTATTTTCATTCACTTCAAAAAATCCGAGTTGAAGAGCCATATAGCCGTCTCTCTTTGGAGTTTTTTGTTGAACTACGGTGCAGGAACCGGCCTGAATTAAAGTAACAGGAATTGAATCACCATTTTCCTTGAAAGCTCTGGTCATTCCTATCTTTTTTCCAATTAATCCTAACATTTTTCTCCTTTTAGTCTCCCCGATTTCATTCAGTCTCGGCCAGTCTTGGCGGGGCCAAGCCCCGACAGGCGCCCAGACGGACGGGAAGCCTGAACGGACAGAATAATATCTTACTGTCATCAGGTTTTGATTTCAATATGCACACCTGCTGGAATGTTTAGATTCTTAATGGCATCTACAGTTTTGGGAGTAGCATTTTGAATATCAATGATTCTTTTATGAATCCTCATTTCAAACTGCTCTCTTGATTTTTTATCAACATGTGGAGAACGAAGAACTGTATAAAGTCGTCTTTGAGTTGGCAATGGAATTGGACCGATAATTTTAGCGCCTGTCCCTTTAGTATTTCTAACAATTTCTGCAACAGATTTATCCAAAAGAGAATGGTCGTATGCCTTAAGCCTGATTCTTATTTTATCCATTATCTCCTCATAAAATTAATAGCCACGCATTTTTTTTATAATTTTATCTGAAATGTTTTCCGGTACTTTTTCATACTCAAAAAATTCCATAGAGTAAGAAGCTCTACCTTGAGACACTGACCTCAGATTAGTTGCATATCCAATTGTCTCACTCAATGGGACATAACCATTTACGATTTTGATTGGTTCCTTATCTAAAACTTCAATAATTTTACTCCTTCTGCTATTCAAATCATTTATAACATTTCCTAAATATTCTTCTGGTGTAACAACATTAATGTTCATAATTGGTTCTAGAAGAATAGACTTAGCTTTTCTAAGTGCATTAGTGAAAGCAATTGAGCCAGCAATTTTAAATGCTAATTCGGAAGAATCTACAGGGTTGAATGAACCTCCTGTTACAACTACTTTTATATTTTCAACTTTATTACCTGTAAGGACCCCACTTTGTGCAGATTCAATTACTCCTGCTTTTATAGCATCTAAAAAATGCTTTGGAATCTCATACTCTGAGGATGCATTTTCAAAATAAATCTTATATTTTGATTTTTCAATCCGCGAATTGTCGGAATAAGGTTCTATCCTCAATTTTACATGCCCGTATTGTCCATGTTCACCAATTTTACGGTTTAGTATACCGTCAGCTTCAGCACGATTTATAATTGTTTCCTTATAGTTTACTCTCGGCTTTCCTACATTCACATCAACCTTAAATTCTCTTTTCAACCTATCAATCAAAATCTCCAAATGAAGCTCACCCATACCAGAAATCAAAGTTTGTCCTGTTTCCTTATCTTTCTTTATATGATATGTTGGGTCTTCATCAAATAATCTTGGTAAAGTTATTTCAAGATTCTCTTCATCAACTTTAGTCTTTGGTTCAATAGCAATAGACATAACTGGTTCAGCAAACGCAATTTTTTCAAGTAAAACCGGATTACCAAGTTCAACTATGCTATCACCGGAGGCTGTATTATTTAGACCTACTACTGCACAGATTTCACCAGCATATAATGCTTTTTTATTAATAGATTTATTTGAATGCATTTGCAAAATACGAGTTATCCGTTCCTTTTTCCTAGTATTAACATTGAGGACATAATCACCTTTATTGATCTTTCCAGAATAAGCTCTAAGATAAGTAAGTTTCCCTACATAAGGATTAACTTGATTTTTAAAAGCCAAAGCTGCAAAAGGAAGGGTTTCATCTACTATAATTTTCTTCTTATTTTTTGAATCTGGAATTGTAGCTTCAATTGCAGGCACATCTATTGGAGAAGGAAGGAAATCAACTATAGCATTAATCATAAGCTGGATACCTTTATTTTTAAGAGCTGAGCCGCAAAGGACAGGTACAAAATCACAACTTAGAGTTAATTTACGGATAGAAGTAATTAAATCCTTCTCACTTATTTTCTTACCATTTAAATATTTTTTTAAAATAGTCTCATCACATTCAGCAATTTTTTCAATAAGTTGACTGCGATAATTTTCTGCTAATTCTTTTTGTTGTAAAGATACTCCTTTAACATTTTCATTTGCTATGTTGCAAACTGTGTAATCTATGCCTAATTTATCTTTATCAAAAATATATGCTTTATTATCAATTAAATTGATAACACCAAGAAAATCTTCTCCATTCATAATTGGTAATTGGATAGGAAACGAATTAGGTTGCAATTTTGATTTAATAGTTTCAATAGCATAACTAAAATCTGCACCGATTCTATCTAACTTATTAACAAAGGCTAAACGCGGAATATGATGTTTATCAGCTTGGTGCCAGACAGTTTCTGATTGAGGTTCAACTCCTGCCATACCACAAAAAATAACAACTGCTCCATCAAGAACTCTTAGGGAACGTTCCACTTCAGCAGTAAAATCAATATGACCGGGAGTATCAATAATATTTATCCTATGGTTTTTCCAGTAACATGTTGTAGCAGCTGAGGTGATAGTTATACCTCTTTCTTTTTCTTGAATCATCCAATCCATAGTTGCAGTTCCATCATGAACTTCTCCCATTTGATGCAAAATGCCTGTATAGAATAGGATTCGCTCTGTAACTGTAGTTTTTCCAGCATCAATGTGAGCAATTAAGCCAATATTGCGAATTCTTTCTAAAGGATAATCTCTATTCATTTTAAAATCTGAAATGTGCAAAAGCTTTATTGGACTCTGCCATTCTCCAAACTTCTTCACGCTTTTTAACAGAAGAGCCTTCATTCTTATATGCTGCCAGGAGTTCTGCAGCTAATTTTTCTTCAATAGTTTTTTCATTACGTTTTCTAGCAAAATTTACAATCCACCGAAATGCTAAGGTTTGTTGCCTATCCGGCTTCACTTCTAGGGGAACTTGATAGGTAGTTCCTCCAATTCTTCTTGATTTTACTTCAATTTTTGGTCTTACATTTTCAACAGCTTTTTTAAAAATCTGAACAGGGTCATCATTTGCTTTCTTTTCAATCAATTCTAGAGTTTTATAAAATTTTCTTTCAGCAAGACTTTTTTTACCATAAACCATCATTTGGTTAATAAATTTAGCTATCATTTTATCATGATATTTTGGATCGGGAAGGATTTCTCTTTTTTGAGCTCTTTTTCTTCTTGACATTTACCCTCACTATAATTTTTTAGTATATTTAGTTCCATATTTGGAACGGCTTTTTTTTCTTTCTTCTACACCACTTGCATCAAGAGTTCCTCTAATAATATGATATCTCACCCCAGGAAGGTCTTTTACTCTCCCTCCTCTAATTAAAACTATTGAGTGCTCTTGTAAATTATGACCTTCACCAGGTATATAACAAGTTACTTCCATACCATTTGAGAGTCTAACGCGAGCGACTTTTCTTAATGCTGAATTAGGCTTTTTTGGTGTAGTAGTGTACACTCTTGTACATACCCCTCGCTTTTGGGGGCAGCCTGACAATGCCTTATTTTTCTTTGACTTCTTACTTCGTGTTCTGCCTTTTCTAATAAGTTGTGAAATTGTGGGCACTAAAGCCTCCTATTTTTTTAAATTCATTTTTAACTAAAATTAAGTAATTTTCTGACACTCTTATTCAGACTTAATTCCTGCTCAATTGTATCTCTAACCTTGTCATGATATAATTTTTCACCTGTGCCTGCGGGAATTCTATGTCCAATAATAACACTTTCTTTTAGTCCTTCAAGTGTATCAAGTTTACCCATTACTGCAGCTTCAGTAAGAACTTTAGTAGTATTTTGGAATGATGCTGCAGATATAAAACTATCAGTAATTAGTGCAGATTTTGTAATACCCATAAGTAATTGTTCAAATGTTGCGACTCTGCCACCTTGAGCTTCAACTTGTTGATTCACCTTTTTTACATGATTTTTGTCTACTATTTCTCCCTCTAAAAAAATCGTGTCGCCTGTATCTATAATTCTTACCTTTTGCATCATCTGACGAACAATCACTCTAATATGCTTATCGTTAATATCCACACCTTGTTTTCGATAAATTTCTAATATTTCGTTAGTTATAAACTCTTGCGTGGCGATAATTCCTCTTGCTAATAAAATATCATGCGGATCTAAAGGACCATCTGAAAGTGGGTCTCCACTTTCCACTACATCATTTTCATGAACTATTATTCTTCTTCCATATGGGATTGTATATTCTTTCTCGTAATTTTCATCTGGAGATACGATTTTTACTTTTCTTCCCAGGCGTGCAAGTTTACCAATTTTTACTACACCGTCAATTTCCGAAATGATAGCCTTATTATGTGGGGATCGTGCTTCAAATAATTCAACCACTCTTGGTAAGCCACCTGTTATATCTCTTTGTTTGATAGTCACTCGTGAAGTTTTGCCTAAAATTTCTCCAGGAAATATTATACTTCCTTCTTCTACATCTAAATTAAGTCCAGCTGGTAGAGGGATAGGTTCGTCCTCACCATCTTTGGTTTCAATCCTCAACTGTGCTTGTTTTGCAACATCACGAGATTCAATAATTGTTATTTCATTTCTTCCTGTAAGCTCATTGAATTCAGTTTTATAGGTAACATCAGATACAAAATCTTCAAAATATACGGTACCTTTTACAGTAGAAATTAACGGATTATTATATGTATCCCAACTAAAAAGTAATGTATCTTTTACAACTTTCTGATTATCGGAAACATAAATATTTGCTCCGTATTCTACATCATAATGATTTAATTCTTTTTTTGTTTCATCGTTCACTATTTTTATCTTTCCGAAGTGGCCAACTGAGATTTTCTGGTTTTCGCGATTAAAAACATAATCAAGTCTCTCAAATTTAATAAGACCATCACTTTCAGCATTGACTTCTGCTTTTTCAACAGCTGTACTTGTGGCTCCGCCAATATGAAAAGTTCTTAATGTTAGTTGAGTGCCAGGTTCTCCAATACTTTGAGCAGCAATAACTCCAACTGGTTCGCCAATGACAACAGGTTTATTCGTTGCTAGATTTCTCCCATAACATTTTGCACAAATTCCTCTTTCTGCTTCGCAAGTAAGAACGGAACGGATTTTAACAGATCTTATACCATGTTTCTGAATCAGATTTGCTTTTTCATCAGATATAGTTTCCCCGACCTTTACAATAATCTCCCCATTAACTGGGTCAAGAACTTCTTCAACTGCTGTCCTTCCTTTAATTCTATCACCGATGGGCTCTATAATCTTATTTCCTTCTTTAAGTGGTGTCATCTCAATACCTTCCATTGTGCCACAATCTTCTTCTGTAATAACAGCAGTTTGAGCAACATCAACCAATCTTCTTGTTAGATAACCCGCATCTGCTGTTTTTAGGGCTGTATCTGCAAGTCCTTTTCTCGCACCATGTGTTGATATGAAATACTCCAATATGCTCAGCCCTTCTTTAAAATTTGATTTAATTGGATTTTCAATAATTTCGCCTATCTCACCAGTAAGTTTTCTTTGAGGCTTTTCCATTAAACCCCGCATTGCACCTAATTGTTTTATTTGGTCACGACCACCACGAGCACCAGATCTTGACATTATCCATATAGGATTAAATCCATTTTTATCTTTTTCTAATTCCTCCATCATTAAATCTGTAATATCGTCAGTTGCAATTTTCCATCTATCAATTAATCTTTCATATCGCTCACTATCAGTAATTATACCATTCTTATAATCATTTTGGATTTCATCAACATCAGCATCTGCATCGTCTAATATTGCTTCTTTCCCTTTGGGAACAACAATATCGCTCTGGCTAAATGTAGTTCCAGACTTTGTAGCATATCTGAATCCTAAATCTTTCAATTCATCTAAATAAGTTGCAGTTCTGCTTGTGCCCATAGATTTAAAGACTTCGTATGTTAGCTGATTTATTTTACCTTTATCAAAGACATAATTCTGGAAACCTAACTCTTCTGGAACTATCTGATTAAAGATAACTCTACCAACGGTTGTAATAACTCTTTCATCTTTTCCTGGAATTTTATAGTCAATCCAGGAATGGATATGAATCTTATCAGACTTAGAATTTTTATCTTGCGTTATATTCTTACCATAAAGTTCTGACCTATCTCTTTCAAAAGCCATTTCTACTTCATCAGGACAACTGAATTTGGGTAAATTTTTAGTGTCTTTGGGTTCATTAGATAGAGTACAGGTTAAAAAATATACTCCAAGGACCATATCTTGACTTGCCATTAAGACGGGTTTTCCATTAGCATGTGAGAGAATATTATTAACAGGGCTCATCAGCACGCGAGCTTCCATTTGCGCTTCACCTGATAGAGGGATATGAACAGCCATTTGGTCACCGTCAAAATCAGCATTAAATGGAAAACATAATAATGGATGAAGTTGGATTGCTTTTTCTTCAACCAAAATCGGTTGAAATGCCTGGATACTCAGCCGATGTAATGTTGGAGCTCTATTCAAGAGGACAGGATAATCTTCTATTACTTCTTCAAGGATTTTCCATACCTCAGGTTTTTTTTCCTCAATTAACCTCTTTGCTTGCTTTGTTGTGCTTGCGGCTCCAATCTTTTGAATTTTCTCAATAATGAATGGTTTAAATAGCTCTAAAGCCATTCTTTTGGGCAAACCACACTGGTCTAACTTTAGTTCTGGCCCTATAACAATAACTGAACGTCCTGAGTAATCAACTCTTTTACCTAACAAATTTTGTCTAAATCTACCTCGTTTTCCTTTTAGTTGGTCACTTAGCGATTTAAGAGGACGATTTCCTCTACCTTTAACAGGCCTTGACTTTCTACTATTATCCAGCAAAGCGTCCACTGCTTCTTGTAGAATTCTTTTCTCGTTTCGGAGTATTACTTCAGGAGCGTGACCTTCCATAAGAGCCTTTAATCTATTATTACGAGTTATCACACGACGATAAAGGTCATTAAAGTCAGCGGTAGCAAAACTTCCACTTTCAAGATAAACCAAAGGTCGTAAGTCAGGAGGCATAACAGGAAGAACTTCCAGAACCATCCATTCGGGCTTATTGCCAGAGTTTATGAAGGCATCAACAATCTTAAGTTTTTTGATAAGTTGTATCTTCTTTTGTTTAGTTTCAAATTTAATAGCAGTACGTAACTTATCAGCTTCATCATTTAGATCAATTTGTTCTAAAAGTTTTCTAACTGGTTCAGCACCCATTTCAGCAACAAACCCGGTAGGATATTTATCTTTTGCTTCAACATATGCATCTTCGTCAATTATATCACCAATATTGTAATCTGAAGCCCCTGGTTTTAATACAATATACGATTCATAAGACAAAATGCGTTGCAATTCACTTGATTTTAGATCTAAAAGAAGCTGAATAGGGCTTGGAATAGATTTTACAAACCAGATATGAGCAACTGGAACAGTCAACTCAATATGACCCATCCTTTGTCTGCGAACTTTGGAAGTTGTAACCTCCACACCACAGCGATCGCAAATCAATCCTTTAAATCTATATTTCTTATACTTTCCACAAGAGCATTCATAATCTTTTACCGGTCCAAAAATCCTCTCGCAAAACAAACCATCTTTTTCTGGCTTCAAGGTTCTATAGTTAATAGTTTCTGGCTTTGTAACCTCACCGTAAGACCAGTCTCTTATTACTTCAGGAGAGGCAATTTTGATGCTAACTGCATTATAATCTTTAATAACTTTATCTCTTTTTAATTCTCTAATCATTCAATATTCCTTATAAAATTATGATTAATTAGCTCAGATTATTTTCTGATTTTTCTGAGATCAATTTAACATCAAGAGCCAAGCTTTTAAGTTCGCTAACTAACACATTAAATGATTCAGGTATTCCTGGCACTGGCAATTCTCTACCTTTTGTAATAGCTTCATAAGTTTGATTTCTTCCATCAACATCATCAGATTTCACAGTAAGCATCTCTTGAAGCAGGCGAGAAGCACCATATGCTTCTAATGCCCAAACCTCCATTTCTCCTAATCTCTGCCCTCCATGTTGTGCTTTACCACCTAATGGTTGTTGAGTGACCAGTGAGTAAGGGCCTGTTGATCGCGCATGCATTTTATCAACAACAAGATGATTAAGTTTCATCATATATATTATACCAACAGTGACTTTTTCATGAAAAGCTTCTCCATTTTTCCCATCATAGAGGACCACTTTACCATCTTCAGGTAAGCCTGCTTTTTTCAACTGAGCAACAATTTCTGATATTTTTGCACCGTCAAAGACAGGGGTTTCCACCCCATAACCTAATACTTTAGCGGCCCAACCTAAATGAGTTTCTAATATCTGACCTATATTCATTCGTGAAGGAACTCCAAGCGGATTGAGAATTATATCTATTGGAGTGCCGTCTTCAAGAAAAGGCATATCCGCAATTGGTGCAATCCTTGCTATAACCCCTTTGTTGCCATGCCTTCCAGACATTTTATCACCAACTTCTATTTGACGCTTTTTCCCAATAAAAATCTTAACCATTTTTAGAACACCTGAAGGGAGTTCGTCTCCATATCGTATCCTGTCTCTCTCTTTTCTATAATTATTCTCGTTTTCCTCCAATATACTCTTTACATCATAAATAATCTCATTATAAATCAACTCATTCTTCTTCTCATTTACAACAAGATCCTTTTCAATATTGAGCTTTTTAAAATTAATCTTTTTAAAATTTTCTTCTGTAATAACAGTATTTGGTGGTATAAAGAACCTACCAGTTTTTATTTCAGTAATTCGATTAGCAGTCTCTCCAATTAATAATTCTGATAGCTTTTTATTCATATATTTATAAACTTTTTTGTTCGCTTGTTCATATTTAGATTTTAATTCCTTAAGTTTTACGCTTTTCTCTTCTTCGGAAATTTGATCTTCCTCTTGTCGTGAGAAAACCTGGACATTTACTACAACACCTTCCATTCCTGGTTTTACTTTTAAAGAAGTATCTGCAAAGTCACCAGCTCTTTCCCCAAATAAAGCTCTCATAAGTTTTTCTTCTGGTGATAAGTCTATTCCAGTGGATTTCGGAGTAATTTTTCCTACTAAAATATCGCCCGATTTTATATGAGACCCTACTCGCACAACACCATTTTTATCAAGATTTCTTAGGGCATATTTAGGCACATTTGGTATATCATTAGTTAATTCTTCATCACCTTCCCTTGTTTTTCTAACTAATACCTCCAATTCTTGAATATAGATTGAAGTAAGTTCATCCTCGCTTGCTACTCGTTCACTAATTATAATAGCATCTTCATAATTATATCCATACCAGGGCATAAAAGCAACTAACATATTTCTACCAAGAGCCAATTCTCCGTTTTTTATTGCGGATCCATCAGATATCAATCCCCCTTTTTTAATCTTTTGACCCACAACAACTTCTGGATGTTGATTAACACAGGTGTCTTGATTTGTACGAGTAAACTTCTTTAATTCTATTATTCTTGTTTCTTCTAACGATGAAACAGAATCCTTTTTTTGCGTATCCTTATCTCTTTTTAAAAAAATTTGTTCAGAAGTAACTTTTTCAACGATAGCGTCAAATGGAGCTTTTACAGCAAGTTCAGAATCTTTAGCTACCAATTTTTCAATACCTGTGGCAACAATAGGTGGTTCTGGTTTGATTAATGGCACAGCTTGTCTTTGCATATTAGAACCCATTAGAGCACGATTAGCATCATCATGGTCCAAAAATGGTATAAGCCCTGCTGAAACACTAACAATTTGCTGTCTTGATGCATCAATATAGTTAACTTCGTTTTTATTGACTCTGACAAAGTCCCCTCCTGATAAACAGAATATAGTATTCTCAGAGATATCTCCAGCCTTATCAACCTCAATTCCTGCCTGAGCAATATTCTGATTTTCTTCTTGTACTGGATCCAAATAATCAACCTCGCGAATGAGTTTTCCATTATTAACTTTTATATATGGTGTTTCAAGAAATCCATATTCATTTACACGAGAATAAATAGCCGGTGAGGCTAACAAACCGATATTAGGACCTTCTGGGGTTTCAATTGGGCATATTCTACCATAATGCGAATAATGCACATCCCGTACCTCAAAGCCTGCTCTTTCTCGGGTTAGACCTCCTGGTCCTAAAGCACTCAATCTTCTCATATGAGTTATTGCGGCAAGAGGATTAGTTTGCTCCATAAATTGTGAAAGCTCACCAGTTAAAAAGAATGAATGGACAACAGCCATCAAAGCATTTGTATTAATCAAACCAAGTATATTAATTTCATCAGGATTACTTAATGTCATTCTTCCTCTAGCAATACGAGCAATTCTAGAAAGTCCAATAGAAAACTGATTTGCTACCAATTCCCCGACCCCACTAACTCTTCTATTAGATAAATGGTCTATATCATCAGTTCTGCTTTTACCTTTATAAAGGCTGATTATCTCTTTAACAATCGCAATAAGATCGGATTGTGTAAGAACTTGTATGTTCATATCAATATCTAAGTTCAAACGTTTATTTAGTTTAAATCTTCCTACTTCGCCTAAACTATATCGTTTTTCATTAAAAAATATTCTATCAATTAATTCTTTTGCCATATCAAGGGATGGCTCTTCTCCGGGACGAATAATATTATATACTGATTTTAACGCCTCTTCATTTGAAGAAGTCGGGTCTTTATCTAAAGTGCTCTCAATAATTTTCCTTTCATCTTCACATTCTTTATCAATAACTTTAACATTTTCAATTCCTGCATTTAACAATTTATCAACTATTAATTCAGTGATAAGATTTCCACCTTCTGCCAGAACTTCACCGCTTTTTTTATCTATAATATCTTCAAACAAATAACGCTCACTAAAATCATCTCTGGTAATATTAATTTTTTCACTTCTATAAAATGTGGCACGAATTGTATTGTTATCAGAAAGTCCAACACAACGAAGGATTGTAGTCACAGGGACTTTATGCCTTTTATCAATAAGAGCAGAGGCAACATCTTTTGTATCGGTCATAAATTGAAACCACGAGCCTTTTACAGGAATAACCTTAGCATTGAAAAGTTCTTTTCCACTACCGTGAGTTTCACTTGTAAAAACAATTCCTGGGGATCGGTGCAATTGACTTATAATTACTTTCTCTTCACCATTAATGATAAAAGTTCCTCTGTCAGTAATTATTGGAATCTCACCTAAGAATAAGTCTTGTTCAATCACATTCTTAATCCTTTTTGATTCACCTTCAATAGTCTTTTCAAAAACAGTAAGACGGAACTTTACTTTTAATGGAGCCTGGTAGGTAAGATTCCGAGCAATACACTCGTCAGGAGTGTACTTTTCTCTAAGTATAGAATAGCTTATAAATTCAAGAAGATATTGGTTTTGAGGGTCTTCAATCGGGAAATTCTCATTAAATACCTTTTGTAATCCAATATTTTTCCGCTTTGTTGGATTAACTTCCTTTTGTAGGAATCGTGCATAAGAACCTTTCTGCATAGCTAAAAGGTTGGGAATCTCAATCCTGGGAAGTTTAAACCCATGTAAGCTCTTTTTAATTTTAGAAAAGGATTTTCTTTCCTTCAAATCTTCTCCCTATAATCTTTAATCCAGGAAATTATCTTGCTATTTAGTTATTAAAATATACCGAGATAAGGTAAATCATAAAAGGTTATAAAGTTTATTTTAAACAATGAATTATTTTATTTCAACTAAGCCACCCTCAGCTTCTATCTTCTCTTTAACTTTTTCAGCTTCATCTTTTGAAACGCCCTGAACGATTGGTTTGGGTGCTTCATCAACCAAAGCTTTAGATTCCTTTAATCCAAGTTTTGTAATCTGGCGAACTACTTTTATTACTTGAATCTTCTTGGCTCCTGCAGAGGAAAGTATTACATCAAATTCAGTCTTTTCTTCTGCCGGTTTTGCTGCCTCTGTAGTTGCAGCTCCAGTAGCAATGGTAACTGGTGCTGCGGCAGTTACACCAAATTCTTCTTCTAATGATTTAACTAATTCTGCTAACTCCATAACATTGAGCCTCTTAATAAGCTCAATTATCTTATCTTTTGCATTACCTTCTGGCATCTATCCTCCTATCATATTAAATGTATTTCTTCATTACTATTAGTTTCTTGAGACAAAATTATAATAATTTTTAATTAGAGATAATATTAATAAAAAATATTTAATTATTGTTTCTTATTTTTTATTTCGTTTAGAACGATAACTAACTTTTGTAAGATATTATTAAGTATAAAAACTAGTCCGTAAATCGGCGAATTTAATCCTCCTAATAATTTTGCTAAAAGTTCTTGTTTTGAAGGCAAAGTAACAATTTTATTTAAATCTTCAATATTTATTAACTTATTATCAATAATTCCAACTTTAAATTTAGGTAAATTTCTTCCCTCCGGCAGTTCTTTTGCAAAACCAGCGATTAACTTAGCAGGGATTACTTCGTCATCTTTTGAAACAGTAACAGCTGTTGGACCAGAGAGATATTCATCCACACCTCTGACGATTTTTAAATCACGAGTTGCAAGCCTAAGTAAGGTATTTTTGCAAACGAAATAATCAACATTATTATTTCTGAACTTTCTTCTCAATTCTGTATCTTCTTGTACTGTAAGTCCCTTATAATCAACAAGAATTATTGATTTGGCATTTTCAAGATTGTCTTTTATTTTTCTTACTCTTTCAATATTCATTGGATTAACTGATTTACTTTTCATAAAATCACCTACTTTGTTTGAATTTCCTTTAGATAAGAAATTAAATCAATCTTGATTCCAGGACTCATAGAAGAGCACAAAGTCATACTTCTGATATATTTTCCTTTTGCTGCTGGTGGTCTATCTTTCAAAATTGCTTTCATTAAAGTCAAAATATTATTATAAATTTTCCCTTTTTCAAAAGAAATTTTACCGACAGGCACATGTATATTAGAAAACTTATCTATTCTGTATTCAACCTTTCCGGCTTTGGATTCTTTAACAGCTTGTTCAACATTCATAGTAATTGTTCCTGTTTTTGGATTTGGCATAAGTTTTCTAGGACCTAAAATTCTTGCTAATTTTCCAACTTTCGGCATTAAATTAGGAGTTGCAATTGCAACATCAAAATCAGTCCATCCCTTTTGGATTTTTTCAGCAAGGTCATCCATTCCAACATAATCAGCTTCTGCATTCTTAGCTTCTTCAGTTTTATCGCCATCAGCAAAAACCAAAACCTTTATCTGTTTTCCTGTACCGGCTGGAAGAACAACCGTTCCTCTAACTATTTGATTAGCTTTTTTTGGATCCACGCCTAATCTCAAATGCAATTCTACTGTTTCATCAAATTTTGAATTAGCTAAATGTGTAAGCAATTCAATGGCTTCATTTAAAGAATAACTTTTGTCTTTCTCAATCTTTTTTGCTGCCTGTAAATATCTTTTGCCATGTTTCATTAGAAAGTCTCCCACTATCTATTGCTCTTTTATCGTAACCCCCAGGCTTTTTGCGGTTCCAGCAATCATTCTGGTCGCAGCTTCAAGGCTGGCTGCATTAAGGTCTTTCATTTTGCTCTTTGCAATCCTCTTAAGCTGTTCCTTTGTAATTGTGCCAACTTTGTCGCGATTAGGTACTGGTGAACCCTTTGCTATCCCAACCTCTTTTTTAATTAATATGGCAGCAGGTGGTGTTTTTAAGATAAAACTAAAAGATCTATCTTTATAAATCTTAATTTCAGCAGGAATAATCATTCCAATATCATTTTTAGTTTTCTCATTAAATTGCTTACAAAAATCTCCAATATTAACTCCATGTTGTCCTAAAGCTGGGCCAACTGGTGGAGCTGGAGTTGCTTGTCCAGCCGGGAGTTGTAATTTTACTTTAGCCAAGATCTTTTTTGCCATCTTTCTTTCCTTTAATCAAGCTTTTCTACTTGATTGAAACTCACCTCTACAGGTGTAATTCGTCCAAACACAGTGACATTAACTACTAATTTCTCTTTATCTTCAATAATTCTTTCAACTGTGCCTTCAAAATCATTAAAAGGTCCATCAATAATTTTGATACGCCCACCAACAATAAAGCTCATAATTTTTGAAAGCTCACTTTTATCCTGCTTAATGCCTAAAATACGGTTTATTTCAATCTCAGGAAGGGGTTTAGGTGTTTTTCCACTTCCAAGAAATTTAGTTGCTCCGGGAATTCGTAACACGAAATTATAAGTTTCTGGAGTCATAGCCATTTCTATAAGAAGATAATTTGGAAATATCTTTCTTTCTCTCACTAACCTCTTACCTTTTCTGATAACAAAGGTTTTATGAGAAGAAATAATAATCTGACCAAAATAATCTTTTAGATTACTATCTTCTAAAAGCTTTTCAAGAGCTTCTTTAACCTGTTTTTCCCTACTTACATAAGTATGTAGTACATACCACTGCTTTTCTATCATCTAAAAAGTACAAATCTAACAATTTGACTAAATATATTATCAACAATCCATATAAACACACCTAAAATAAGTGAGAATACGATTACAACAGTCGTTCCTTCTTTAATATCAGCCTTTGTGGGCCAGACAGCAACGTGTAATTCTTGTGTGACTTCTCTAAGAAATTTTACAATTTTTTTAAACATATTTTTCAATATAATAGAATAATGGCAGGCCCGGCAGGAATTGAACCCGCACTCTTCGGTTTTGGAGACCGCTGCTTTACCATTTAAGCTACAGGCCTACACAGATTATTTTGTCTCTTTATGTAGAGTACGCTTTCTACAAATTGGACAATATTTTTTATATTCAACTCTTTTAGGATGTGTTCTTTTGTTCTTGGCAGTTGAATAATTTCTTGATTTACACACGGAACAAGCCAATTTGATTATATCTCTCATAAATAATCCTATTCAATAATATCTCCAACTACTCCAGCTCCTACCGTGCGTCCACCTTCACGGATAGCAAAACGCAAACCTTTTTCAAGAGCGATAGGTGTAATAAGTTCTACTGACATTGTTACATTATCACCTGGCATTACCATATCAACGCCTTCTGGCAAGGATAATGTTCCTGTAACATCTGTTGTTCTGAAGTAGAACTGGGGTCTATAACCACTGAAGAATGGTTTATGTCTTCCGCCTTCTTCTTTTGTCAGGATGTAAGTTTCACCCTTAAATACTTTATGTGGGGTAATACTTTTAGGCTTTGCCAAAACCATTCCACGTTCCACCTCATCCTTTGCTACACCGCGTAGAAGCACACCAATATTATCTCCTGCTTGTCCAGAATCAAGGGTCTTTCTAAACATCTCAACGCCGGTTACAACAGTCTCACGGGTTTCTTTAATTCCAACCCTTTCAACTTTATCTCCAATTTTTACCTGTCCTCGTTCTACCCTGCCAGTTGCAACTGTGCCTCGTCCAGGAATACTGAAAATGTCTTCAATGGGCATCAAGAAAGGTTTATCAACATCTCTCGTTGGTAATGGGATATACTCATCTAAGGCTGTTATGAGTTTAACTATTGAGCCACAATTTTCACATTCTTGCTTTCCGCAACCACAGTTCAATGCTTTTAATGCACTACCTTGAATTATTGGGACTTCATCTCCAGGAAATTCATACTTATTTAATAAATCTCTAATCTCCAACTCAACAAGTTCTAACAATTCTGGGTCATCCACCATATCAACTTTGTTCATATATACAACAATATAAGGAACTCCAACCTGTCTTGCCAAAAGAATATGTTCTCTTGTTTGTGGCATAACGCCATCAGCAGCACTGACAACTAATATTGCACCATCCATTTGTGCTGCGCCAGTAATCATATTCTTAATATAGTCGGCATGCCCTGGACAATCAACATGAGCATAGTGTCTCTTATCACTTTCATATTCCACATGAGCGGTAGCAATAGTAATCCCTCTTTCTCTTTCTTCAGGAGCATTATCTATCTGGTCAAATGTGATGTACTTTGCTTGTCCTTTCTTTTCAAGACACAATGTCATTGCAGCAGTTAAAGTTGTTTTTCCATGGTCAATATGACCTATGGTTCCAACATTAACATGCGGTTTGATTCTTACATACTTCTCTTTAGCCATATATCCTCCTAAGATATTTAACTTTTTTCTGGAGCTCACGACCGGGATTGAACCGGTGACCTCCTCCTTACCAAGGAGGTGCTCTACCGACTGAGCTACATGAGCTTGGAGCGGGAAACGGGGTTCGAACCCGCGACCCTTAGCTTGGAAGGCTAATGCTCTGGCCAGCTGAGCTATTCCCGCAAATGGTGGGGAGAGAAGGATTTGAACCTCCGAAGGCTTCGCCGGCAGATTTACAGTCTGCTCCCTTTGACCACTAGGGTATCTCCCCAAAATTAATTAAAATTCTGTTGTTTAGACTCCCCAAACAAACATAAATTTCCTGGAGCCACCAGTCCGTCCAGGCTTGGCCTAGCCGAGACTGAAGGGATTTGAACCCCCGTCCGCCAGCTGGCGGATTATCCCGAACATTCTAAATTGGAGCCGGCGAAGGGATTCGAACCCCCGACCTGCTGATTACAAATCAGCTGCTCTACCACTAAGCTACACCGACATTATGTTCGGGACTCTACCCCTGAGCTATGGTGGCATATAAATCCTAATAAATAATTTATAGAATTTACAGTTTCTTTAATTATAAAATTAACTGTCAAATTTTTTATATTCTTTTTTACAAAATAATTTTTATTAAAAATTTATATAACTTAACGATTTTATTCTTTTACTTTCCAAATTGTTCCCTTTGATGTGTCACGAACCTCTATTCCCATTCTAATTAATCTCTCCCTAATTTTATCAGATTTTGTCCAATCTTTTCTTTCCCGAGCTTCATACCTTTCCTTTACTAACTTTTCTATTAATTCTGTATCAACCTTTTGTTTTGCTACTGCACTAAGAAGTTCTTCACCTCTTTCAAGAAGCAACCCAAAAATCTTGTCAAATTCTACGATAAGGTCATATTTTTCTTTATTGCCAATCTTGTCTGTTCTGAGAACCTTCCAGAGAACAGCAAGGGCTTCAGGCATATTCAAATCATCATTTATTCTTTCTAAAAAATTATGCTTTATAGTTTTGACAAATTCTTCATTTGGCTTACTTTGCTCTTTATTTGATTTTATCTCCATTATTTTGTTTCTTAGGCGATTATAGGAAGATTTTGCAGTTTCAAGCGCTTCGTAACTAAAGCTAATCTGCTGGCGGTAGTGAGCACCAAGGCAAAAATAGCGATATACCATAGGTGAATACCCTTTCTTATTTAATAAATCTAATGTTAAGAACTCACCTTTTGACTTACTCATTTTCTCTCTATTAAATATAAGAAATTCTCCATGCATCCAATAATTTACCCATTTTTTACCTGTTGCAGCCTCGCTTTGTGCAATCTCATTAGTATGATGAACTGGAATATGGTCAATGCCTCCACAGTGAATATCAAACTGCTCCCCCAGATAATGCATTGAAATTGCTGAACATTCTATATGCCAGCCAGGATAACCTTTACCCCATGGACTATCCCATTTCATTTCTTGGTCCTCAAATTTTGACTTTGTAAACCACAAGACAAAATCAAGAGGATTTTTCTTGGATTTATCAACAGCAACCCTCGCCCCAGCCCTTAATTTGTCCATATCAAGTCTTGCAAGTTTACCATAATTAGGAAATTTTGAAATATCAAAATAAACATTTCCATTCCTAAAATATGTGTAACCTTTTTCCTCAAGCCGCTGAATTAATTTTATCATTTGAGGTATTTGCTCTGATGCTTTAATATGATAATCAGGAAAAATAATATTCAACTTCTTTAAATCATTTTCAAAAGCTTTGGTATAATATTCAGCAATTTCCCAAACAGTTTTCTTCTCCTTCTTTGCTGATAGAACCATTTTGTCTTCACCTTCATCAGCATCTGATGTCAGATGACCAATATCTGTGATATTCATAACATGCTTAACTTTATATCCATTGTAAAAGAGAACCCTTTTTAACACATCCTCAAAAATGTATGTTCGCAGATTACCTATATGGGCATAATTATAAACTGTTAATCCGCAGGTATATAGAGTTACTAAATCCGGTCGTATTGGAACAAAAACCTCTTTTTGTCTTGTATAGGTATTATATAGTTTTAATTCGGTCTTCTCAGTTTCATTCATTTATTCATTTAGATATAAGAAAAATCTTTGTATCTCCATAAGTTTTTGACTTTATAATTCTATCCTTTATTTTTGATAAATCCTCGTCCATTCTACATTCAGCTACAATCACTCCACCGGACTTCAATATATTTTGTTCTAATATTACTTTGACTATTTTTGATATCACTTTTGCATTATAAGGTGGGTCAACAAAAACAATATCGTAATAATTTGAATCACATCTATTAATAAAACTTAAAACTGAACTTTCAAAAACTTTTACATTGTTCGTTATACAAAATTTATTTAGATTTCTTTTTATACATCTTGTGGCTTTAAATGAATTATCAACAAAATGGCATATTTTTGCTCCTTGGCTAATTGCTTCCAGACCAAAACTGCCACTACCAGCATACAAATCTAAAACAACAGAATTGGCAATTCTATCTCTTATCATTGAAAAGACAGCTTCCCTCACTTTGTCCATTGTTGGACGAATATGTGCTTTTGGAACCTTGAATTTTTGACCTTTAAATTTCCCTGCAATTATATTCACAACTAAATTAGTAAATTTGTAAATTGGTTAACTGGTTAACTGGTTAACTCGGGAATTAAAACTGAATCTACTAAGTCTTATTTTCTTTTCGAACTTGACTTGGACTTTTTAGTACTCCAATTCTTATAGGCAACAAGAATAGGACTGGCAATAAAAATAGAAGAGTATGTTCCTACAACAACTCCGCATAAAAGAGCAAAAGCAAAATTGTGAATCACCTCACCACCAAATATAAATAATGCAAGAACAACAAAAAGTGTAGTTAATGAGGTTATTACTGTACGGGATAATACTTCGTTAATACTATGATTAATAATAGATTCATATTTTTCTCTACGATAAACTTTTAGGTCTTCTCTTATTCGCACAAAGACAACAATAGTATCATTAAGAGAATAACCAATTATTGCTAACAATGCGCCGATTACAGCTATATTTAGTTCTTTTCCAAAAATAGAAAAAAGACCAATTGTAATAATAACATCATGGAATAAAGCCAGTATTGCTGCAAATCCATATGTTAGTTCGAATCTCCACCAAATATAAAGTATTATTCCTAACAAGGATATTAATATTGCAATAACAGCTTTACCTCGCAGTTCTTCACCGATTTTTGAGCCAACATGTTCTCTTCGTCTTTCAAATTCTGCAATTTCTTTATTGCCGGCATATTTAGGAAATTTATCCTGCAAAATTTTTATTACTTTTGATTCATCTTCTTTTGCACTTTCACTCGTTTTTATTTTGATTAAAACATAATTAGGATTCCCAAACTCTTGGATTTCTGCATCACTATAGCCTTGCAATGATAGAACATCTCTTATTTCTTGAATGGCAATAGGAGGCAAATCAGGATTATCCGGAGTAAAATCAAATTCTATTAGTGTTCCACCTGTGAAATCTATCCCATACTTTGGACCTCCATTGATAATTAAAGATAAAATTCCTGCAACAATGAAAATTGCAGATACAAGAAAGCCTATCTTTCGTCTTTTGATAAAATCTATATTGGAATTCTTGAAAAGTCTCATTTCATTCTCCAATTAATTATTTGCTACAAATTCACCCCGTCAGGCTCGGCCAGTCTTGGCTCCTGATCTGGCTTCGGCTTGCTTCGCCAAGACGAGTAAATCGGGATTCGTGGCTTTACTTCCTCTCATTTTATATGCTAAGAGTTTTCCTGGCTTTACGAGTTACAATATTATCAAAGATAGCTCTTGTTACAACTATTGCTGTAAACATTGATGCTAAGATACCCAAACTCAGGGTTACTGCAAAGCCTTTAATAGGACCTGTACCGAACTGATAAAGCACAATAGCAGTAATTAATGTAGTAATATTTGCGTCAACAATAGTAATTACAGCTCTTTTATATCCATTATCAATTGCAGTTCTAACAGTTTTCCCCGACCTAATTTCTTCTCTAATTCTCTCAAAAATTAGCACATTAGCATCAACAGCCATACCAATAGTAAGAATAATTCCAGCAATACCTGGTAAGGTCAGGCTCGCATTCAACATTGTTAAAGCTCCCAAGATAATAAATATATTACATAAAAGTGCAAAATCAGCAATAACTCCAGAAATTTTATAATAAATCATCATAAAAAGCACCACAACTATCATACCGATAAGAGCTGCATTGACTCCAGCTTTAATTGAATCAGAGCCAAGAGAAGGACCAACTGTTCTTTCTTCAATAATATTAACTGGCGCAGGGAGATTGCCAGCACGTAGAACAATTGCTAAATCTTTAGCTTCTTTCATATCAAAATTTCCAGTAATTTGTGCATTACCACCTCTTATTTTATCCTGGATAACCGGTGCAGAATGAACTATATTATCCAGCACAATTGCTAATCTTTCTTTTATATGCTGGCCTGTTACATTTGAAAAGATGCGAGCACCTTCATTATCAAATTGTAAACTTACATAAGGCTTATTAGCGGTTTTCGGATCCATTCCTTGACCAATACGCACATCAGCTGATTTTAATGAGGCGCCAGTTAGCTCTACTTTATCATATAGAAAATAAACAGGTCGGGCTCCATAAATATCTTTCGGATTTATCTTTCCAAGCAAAATCTTGATTCCGCTTGGCATAACTTTCTTAATTTCGGGGAGGGAAATAAGTTTTTTAAAAAGAGGTAAATTCTCGGGCTTGACCACAAGTTCAGAGCCATAAACAGCAATCAAAGAAGAGAAAAGATTATTATATTTAGACTCATCTTCTATTACACCAGTTGTGTCAGTTGTTTCGCTTGTTGTATCAGCAAGCTCTTCAGGTTTTTCAAGAAGCGCTTCTTCTACTGCAGTTGCTTTCTCTTCCTCAACTTTCTTTAAGAAAGCATATTTTTCATAATTATTTTTTAAATAACTATCCAAAGCATCAACGGTTTCTTTAATATCTTCATTATTTGCTAAAAGACTAAATTCAAGGAGTGCGGTCTTTCCAATCAAACCCTTGGCTCTATTAGCGTCTCGCAATCCAGGAAGCTGCACAAGAATTCGTGCAGAGCCAATTTTTTGAATGGTTGGCTCAGAAACTCCAAACTGGTCTATCCTATTTCGTATAATTTCCAGAGCACCTTTAACACTTGATTCCGCTGCATCTTTTGATAATCCTTTGGTATCAACATCAAGAACTAAATGCATACCACCTTGCAAATCCAGCCCAAGCTTTAATTCCTTTTTGCTAAACCAGGATGGCAATACAGATTTGGAGACCCTATTAACAAGTTTAGCTTTAATTAATTGGTTTTGAGTAAAATCAACCTCTACATCTAAATTTCGTAAAATCTCATCTGGCAATCTGCCTTCAACTGTAATGGTATCATTTATCGTAGCACCACTTATAGCATTATCGAAATCTAAGCCAAATTTATTACTGCCAAGCTTATACTCTTGTTCTGTAACTTCATATATCTTTTCATTGTTCTGGTCATAAACTTCTAAATTACATATTGCATATTTCTGTTTTGCAATGAGTGGCAATAGATAATAAAGTATAACCAGAAAAACTACTATTATGCATACAGTCCGAAACCAGTGCTTTTTCATTAGCAAACCTCTTGCAAATTATTTTTATTGAAAAATTTGTTAAATTTTTTCAACTGTAATTTTTAAGTCAAGAATAACTGCTGTTTAGAATATATTATTAGCCGTAAAACAAATTGTTCTTATGAACTTATTTTTTATTTAACCTCAGAATGAAATCCAATATCCCTTGTTCCGTTTTTTTGCTCAGGAAGGGAAATCTCTCCAAACTGCTTTTCAAATTTATCAATATTTCTCTCAAGTAGATGCATCAATCTTTTGCAATGTTGTGGATTCATAATAATCCTTGAATAAATCTTTGCTTCTGGGACTGCTGGAAGTATTCTTCCAAAGTCAACAATAAATTCTGAAGCATTAAAATTCATAAATACAATATTAGAATAAATACCTTCTGCAGATTCTTTCTGAATGCTTACTTTAATTTGCTTTCGCTGTCCTTCTTTCATTGGTTCTCCTATAAATTATTTTGCTATAAATCATGCCAAAGGCAGTTCCCTTTTTCCATAAATCCCATTTTCATTCCAATTAAATTGTGGGAAAATTTCAACTGGCAATTTGTGCAAAGCATTTTCATTACGAATAATTTCTATTACAAACTTATTAAATAAATTATTGATTAATATAACAGCACTTACTTTCTGACGCTTGAATTTACTAAATAAACCATTATTCTGATGAACAAAACTTTCTTCAATAATATTCCCTTTTTTATCAAAAGTGATTGTAGGAAAAACTTGCCCAAAAATAACTTCAAGGAACTCGGGAATACCATGTTCTATAAAATTATTTGTAATACATACTATTATATAAGGAATATTCATAATGTTAATTAAAGCAGAATGTTGTTTATATTTCTTTCTATATTTATCTTTTAAATTATCTGAGCTAACACCTTTTGAAAATCCAGGTTTTAGAGTTGCATGAGATCTCTCATCATAGTGGTCAACTTCAAAAATTATACCGTATTTTGTAAAACATAAGCCCTTTTGGGGTTTACCTTTTAACCACTTTCCTAACTCATTTACTATCTGTTTATTAGTTCCAGAATTAAACTTTTTTAATTCTATTTCACTTAGGGAAAGATTCAGCTTAACACCAATTGGGATTTTTTTTATTCTTCTTATCAAATCAATTTCACAATTATCTATTTTCTGCGATCTTTCATCAATATTCTTAGTAAAAACTTCTACAATTATAGACTGTTCATCTTTTATTATACGAAAATCAGGTGGCTTTTCATTGCATTTAGGTTCATATTCAATAAAAGTAGGTTCGTATTCAACATAAAAGTCAAATTCCTTAAACAAATAACCAACTAATAATTCATTATATATTTGTATAAAATTTTCTTTAGACATTAATTTTCCAATTTTATCTTTTCGTTTTTCAGGGGGAACTCTTGCTACAACATTATCCATATTTAATAATAATTTTCTAAAAAATTCAGAATTTATAATATTGTGCATATTAGTATTATTATGAATTTCTTGGATTTTCTCAATCAAATCATCTGTAAAAATTTTCATTTTGAATTATTTTCTATTACCAATCTCCACCAGGTCCACCATAAGCTCCCATATCATTTCTTGAACCATCTGGGTCGTTATATTGTGGGTCTGGATTTCCAGCATCTATACAGGGAGAACCAGGTTGTAGGTGAAAATCACCATTATCTGTATTCATATACTTCACTATTTTAAAATTCTATAAATTTCTGACAACAAAACATCAAGGTCTTGAGAAAAATTAACTTGGAGTTTATTTGGTAATGATTCTTTATTTCTTATTTGAATATGCAAAAATGAATCAGCAATTTTTCTTGATGAATTATTTAGATTCTTCATAGAATCTTTAAAACTCTTAACACCATAATTATTTGCTACCTCATTGAAATTTGATTTCTGAAAAATTGGAGGAACATGGTCAGTAATTGCTCTTACAAGCATTCCAGTAGCTAATAAACAGTTATTCTTATAACATATATTAATCTCTTCACAGAATCTTATCAATTTAACCAAATCAAAATTAGAATTTTTAATTGATTTCAATTCCTCAATTCTATCTGTATTAACATAATAATTTTCATTATTAATATCTTCAGGTTCTATACCTTCTTCCCAATATTTTTCAATCTCTTCTATCATTGATTCTAAAAGAGAGCGTGTCTCGTCTAAACTTCTTTTATAAGCCTCAGTATCTACAATAAAATACCATAGCTTATTATCCCCATAATAATCGCTAGTATAACATATTCTTGAAAATTCACTTTTATGTTGCTCGTCTTTGTCTTTAAAAATTTGACTAATTGAGATCTCAGTATTTCTTTTCCATTTTTTAAATTTTGGACTGTTTGCTCTTTGCTGTTCATTTTTTAAGTTATCAATTTGATTTATTGAATTTTGTAATTCTTTAATTGCATTTTCTTTTGAAATTCTTTTCATACATTAACTCTCATATATTTTTTTGATTTGTTGCTACCAATCTCCACCAGGCCCACCATAAGCCCCCATATCATTTCTTGTGCCGTCTGTATCGTTATATTGTGACTCAGGATTACCTGCATCTATACAGGGAGAACCTATTTGTAGATGGAAATCTTCATTACTAATGAACAGCGGATTTGCATTTATATTACCCATTCCAATCCAACTTCCTTCAATATCCGAATATGTTACTGAAATATTATCACCTGTATCCCAATGGTATATTTCTTCGGGTGAATCATTCCAAAGTATGCAATTAAGTAAATTTAAAGTGTAGTTACTTCTACAGTAAATACCGCCACCATTAATGTTGGTAGTATTTTCACTTATCGTAACATTTGTTAATACAATTGTTGTAGTGCTTTCACCACACCAAATACCACCACCATTTTCATAAGCTGTGTTTCCACTTATAATTACATTTGTTAACTCGGCGTCTGAATAGCCACTACCACACCAAATACCACCGCCATTTTGAGCAATATTTTGGCCTATTAAACAATTTTGTAGTATCAAATCACCACATATAATACCACCACCTAAGTCACCAGCTATATTTTCACTAATGGTAATATTAATTAAACTTGGATTAGAATAAGAAAGATATAATCCTCCACCTCCATCACCAGAAACTATCCCACCAGCAGTATTCCCACTAATAATGAGATTTGATAAGCTTGGATTAGAATTATCAAAGTAAATTCCCCCGCCTTTAGAAGCAGAACCATTTGTAATTGTAAAACCAATTAGCTTTGAGTCTTCATCCTCACCACTATTAAAAACCACTACACTATAATTAGCATTACCATTAATAATTGTATGAGAAATATAGTAATCATCTTGTGAAATAAGAAATAAGCTTCCTATTATAATTTTTTTACCATAAAAGTTTATGTTCTCATAATAAGTACCTTCATTTACACTAATTGAATCTCCATTATTTGCATCATAAATAGCGTCTTGGATATTTAAATAATGCCCATTTCCATTGCAATCAACAATAATATTATCAGGAAAAGTTAATAAATTTATCTCATTACTCCACCCTGATTGATATATTCCCAATTCAGCGGTTAATCTATAATAGTATTTTGTGGCTGGTTCAGTGCTAATATCTAAATAATCGTTATCGTTTTCATCATTTGTATGAATGGTTTGATATTCTTCACCTTCCTTTTTTCTTTGAATAATAAAACCTGTCTCAAAACTACAATTATCAGTCCATTGAATTTGTATTCCATCAATAGTCACAATGCTTGATAAATTAGTTGGTGCAACATCTTGGCTGATATTTATTGAAAATTCATTGCTAAAGTCAGAATTATAAATATCTTTATATGCGCGAACTCTAAATGTATAATCAGAGTCTAAATTTAGATTTGAAGCAACATAATTATTTTGAGAGGTTGTTCCAATTTCAACATAATCACCCTCATCTTCTTTTTGTTCAATTCTAAAACCATCTTCACCAATAGAGTTATCTGTCCATGTTAAGTCTATTTGAGAAACATCAATAGGGGTTCCATTTAAATTTGTTGGTATTGGAATGGAATTATCAATCTCTTCTGTTTCAGTAAAATCTGAAGTATTACCACCACTATAAGCATAAATACGATATTTAAGTATTTGATTTATCTCGGCATTTACATCTATCCATTCAAGAGTAGTTTCATTAACAATACCATATTCTACCTGCCAATCGTTCTCTCCAACTTTTTTATCAATTTTGAATCCATCTTCTCCATAACTATTATATGTCCAATTTAATTGAATAGCAGATATGTTTAGCTTCTGATAAGTTAAATTTGACGGTGAGGGAAAAAATATATTACAACTTGTTTCAACTAATTCAGACAAATTATCTTGGTAAAAGGCATAAATTTTATAATAAACTATTTCCCAATTCTTATTTTTAACATTTAAATCGTCAGTATAAGTTGTATCATTAGCTTGTAGTGTAACAATTAAAGTCCAACTATCATTATCAATTTTCCTTTCAATTTTGAATCCATGTTCAAATTCACAGTTATCCTGCCAAGATAACTCAAAAATATGAACATTTTGCTGTAATGCAACAAAACAACTTGGCGCTTGAATAATATTATTTACATTTTCCTCAACAGAAAGAGAATAATTATTTCCTGCATACGCATAAACACGATAGTAATTTATTTCATCAAAAACAGGCTCGGTATCTATCCATTCTTCAGTATTTGCATCAATAACCCCAAAACTAATATCCCAATTTTCGTTTCCTATTTTACGGTCAATTTTAAAACCCTCCTCTCCATCACTATTATCATTCCAGGTTAACCTTATTTCATAAATTGATAGTTGTTCTATTTGTAAATTTGTTGGAGCAGGAAAAATAATATTACTATTTGACTCAATTTTTGTAGAATTATACTCATCATAAAATGCGTAAACTCTATAAAAGACAACTTCATAATTCCTTCCAATTGAATCATCAATCCATTCAGTATTATTAGAATCAACGACTCCAATTTCATTTACCCAATCTTCATCATCAATTTTTCTATCAATCTTAAATCCCTGTTCAAAATTACTGTTGTCATCCCAATCCAATTTGAAAGTATGCACATTTAATTGTTCAATTTGTAAATTATTTGGAGCTGGTAATGTATTAATATTATCTTCAATATAACCAGAATGATCCACTCCAATATAAGCACAAACTTTGTAATAATTAACTATTCCGGGAATTACATCTTCATCTGTCCATTCTTCAGTGTTTGGTGGAAAATTTATTATATTCCAATCAGTTTCTTCTAACCTTTTGTAAATTAGATATCCATCTTCTCTATCGCAGTTGTCCTGCCATGTAAGTTTAACAGATGTTGCAGAAAGAGCTTCTATTGCTAAATTTGATGGTGCGGGAAGAAATGGAATGAAATAATTCTGGGTGGAATCAGAATAAGAATTTCCACAAGTCGCAAAAACTTTATAATAGCAAGTATCGTATAAAGATGGATTATAATCAATATAACTTGTAGTATCCGGTTTAAGTATTTTATAGTTCTCCTGCCAATCTGCATTACCAATTTTTCTATCAACGCGAAAATTCAATTCACCAACACTATTATCCAGCCATGTAAGTTTTATGCTATCCTGTGTAATTTGTTCTAATTGTAAATTAGTCGGAGCAGAATTTTCTCCAAACCAGCCAGCAGGAATAGAATATTCCGAATAATCGTTTCCATCAAATGCTCTTACTCTATAAGAATAAATTGTATCTGAGTTAGTGTTTATTTCATCAGGGAAAGTGGTAATATTAGCTTCAACTTCTCCATAATTTTCAAACCAATCAAATGTTCCCACTTTTCGAGCAATAAGAAATTTTGTTTCATTAGTAGAATTATCCTGCCAGGAAATTTGTATTTTATTATTCTCTACTAAAGTAATCTGCAAATTAGTAGGTGCTTTTAATTGCTCATCTGGTGAAGTGGTCTTTTTTGTGCAGAAAGTTAGTATAAGAGCTAATGAAATAAATATTATAATTAATAATATTTTCCCTACCAATTTCTCGTGAATAATACTTTGTTTAAGCATTCTTACCTCCTATAATTCATTATAAAAGCACACAAAGAAATATTTATTTCTTTATACAAATCTTTAAACATGTGTCAAGTCTTAAGGTCTTATTATTTTTATATAAAAATCCATTAATTAATATGGAGTAGCCGCCTGTCCACATTTATTTTGGTGGGAGTCTTTCGGCTGAATTCGGCAAGAGACTTGCCGACTTCAAATAATCTTTCTTAATAATGTACCCTTTTTAACGCCGAAACTCACCTACTTAAAAAGTCCCCAATAATAATCTAATATATTGCATCTGAAAATCGCTTCTCCCCGCGTCCGCGGGGATTATTTTGATTTGGGATAAACCCCGTTAGATAATATTTATCTTGTTAAGACGGTAAAGTTCAATTTAGTTTACTATCTAACGGGGTAAACCCGTCCCCAATCTAATTGGGGATACCCAACAGCTGGCGGGTAGCAACAGGTTCATCCTGTTGCTGTTTAACCATTGCGGGGGTCTGCGACCATCCGCAAGGTTATCTTTCAAACATCAAATTTCACACCTTGAGCAAGAGGCATTTCTTTACCCCAGTTTATCGTATTAGTTTGTCTCCGCATATAAGCTTTCCAGGCATCACTTCCTGCTTCTCTTCCTCCACCTGTTTCTTTTTCCCCACCAAATGCACCACCAATCTCAGCACCACTTGTGCCAATATTCACATTAGCAATACCACAATCACTACCTGAATGGCTGAGAAACTGCTCAGCGTATCGTAAATTATTTGTAAATATCGCAGATGAAAGTCCTTGAGGAACATCATTATGAAAGGTAATTGCTTCATCAATATCTTTAATTTTTATCAAATAAAGTATTGGTGCGAAAGTTTCTTCCTGAACTATTGGCATATCATTTTTAGCAATAACAATTGTAGGTTCAACATAACACTTTCCGGGTATATTCTCGGTTATAACTTTGCCACCGTAAATTATTTCTCCACCTTGCTCTTTAATTCGTTGTAAAGCATCAATATACACCCTTACTGCTGATTGATCAATCAGGGGTCCCATTAAGGTATTTTCATCAAGAGGGTTTCCGATTCTAACAGAAGAATAAGCTTTCTTCAGCTTTTCAGCAAATATATCAAATATCTTTTCATGAAGCAATACTCTACGAGTAGTTGTACATCTTTGTCCAGCTGTACCAACTGCACCAAAAAGGACTGCTTTTAGTGCAAGTTCAAGGTTTGCATCTTCCATAACAATAATTCCATTGTTTCCACCCAATTCAAGTATAACTCGTCCATATCTTTTTGCTGCTGCTTGATAAACTTTCTTGCCCATCTGACAACTACCTGTTGCGCTAATAAGAGAGACAGCTTTGTCATTTATAAGTTTTTCTCCAATGATGCTTCCTCTACCGATAACAAGATTGAATATTGCTTTTGGAACTTCATTTTTTTCAAGCACTTTGTGAACAATTTTAGTAACAGCGATAGCAGTTAAAGGTGTTGAAGAGGATGGTTTCCAAATCATTGTATCACCACAAACACCTGCAATGAAAGCATTCCATGACCATACAGCAACTGGAAAATTAAATGCGGAGATTATTCCTATAACACCAAGTGGATGCCATTGTTCATACATTCTATGGTTTGGTCTTTCTGACATCATTATCAAACCATAAAGTTGTCGTGATAGACCCACAGAAAAATCTGCCATATCAATCATTTCCTGCACTTCACCAAGACCTTCTGTAAGAATCTTTCCCATTTCAATAGTAACAAGTTGACCAAGTTCATTCTTATACTTTCTAAGCTCCAAACCGATTTGTCTAATAATTTCTCCTCTTTTTGGAGCAGGAATCATTCTCCAAATCTTAAAAGTTTCTTGTGCTTTTTTTGATACAATTTCATAATCTTCTTTTGAAGCAGATTTTACTTTTGCTATAATAGAATCATCAATTGGTGAGAAGACTTCAATAATTTCACCTCTTGTATCAAGCCATTCACCACAATAAGCGCCGGGATTTACTTCATTTATTCCTAGTTTTTCAAGAACTTCTTTCATTTCTTACTCCTACATATAAGTTTTATTTTTTTGGTTATATTTTCATTGACTTTTTTTA
>CAYNOU010000008.1:0-50032 GCA_964398885.1 uncultured Candidatus Cloacimonadota bacterium
GTGGGAATAAAGGTTTGTGGATTCCCAATCAAGTTGGGAATGACATACGAATACTATTTTGCAGAACGCATAAGGAAGACTAAAATAAGGAGGAAATAAAAATGTCTAACCACAAGTCCATTCTGTTTGTGGATGATGACCCGAGCTTTCTGGATGCAACGACAAATGTGCTTGAAAGTTTTGGCTATAGGGTAATAAAGGCATTAAATCCCAAGAAGTGCTTTGAAGCGTTAGATAAAGAGTTGCCAGATCTTATTATCCTTGATGTAATGATGGCACGGATAGATTCTGGATTTGATGTTTGTAGAAAATTGAAAACCGATGATAGAACTAAGGGAATCCCAATTCTGATGCTTACAGCAGTTGACAAGAAATACCCATTTGACTTTGGTAAGACTGCTGGAGATCCCGACTGGTTGCCTGTTGAGGATTTTATAGACAAACCAGTTGAGGCTATGGAACTGGTGGAACATATTCGTGCTCTCCTGAAAGAAAAGTAGCTCTGGTGTGCTGGATGATTGCAATGTATAGAGAGACAATAAAGGTGGAAATCATATTTGTTTTAGTTTTTCAAACATTGTTAAACCGGTATAATTATTTGTATCTTGGGACATATGAACAGGGAGTTTACCAATTCTCGGCTTGTAAATAGTATTATTGAAGATGAGCATTGTTATATAAATAATCCAAGAAATTATGAATAAAATTGAATATATAATAATTATCAGTTTACTTCAACAACAGATGAAGTTTATTCCAATATTAATTTTTACAACCAAAATAAGCAAGAATATTTTTTCTATTATAAATTCTTATTTCTGCGTCCATGCCCACTGTCAGGCAGGTCTGCTGATCCCCCAGGTAGTAGGAGAACTTTACTACACGGAGTAAACATAGGAGGATAAGTGATTTTTAAATATCTATTTTACTTGCTCATTTTTCCAGGTTTCTTATTTGCATCAGTTTTTGGAATGATTGTTGGCTGGGTAGATAGAAAAGTTAGTGCAAGGGTGCAGTTCCGTGTTGGACCGCCATTTTTTCAGAACTTTTTAGATATATTCAAATTATGGGGCAAGGAAGTCATTCTTGTAAGAAATTCTCCTTACTTTATCTTTATTGCTGCTCCTATTGTTGCATTCGCATCAGTATTGATTACTTCTACTTTAGTCGGCACTGCTGGATTTTTGCATCTTGGGATAGGCGGAGATTTGATATTCATTATTTATTTAATGGTGATTTATTCTGTGGCTTTGATTCTGGGCGCATCGTCAACTGGAAATATCTATTCAAGCATCGGAGCTGGCAGAGAAATGAAACTTTTGCTTGCTGATGAATTAGCATTTATACTTGTAATATTAGTGCCGATAATAAAAAGTGGATACAAAATAAATTTAATAGATATCCTGAACTTTCAACATACTAATGGAATGATAATTGGGTCAGCTTCTGGTATTATTGCTTTTATTATTGGCATTATTTGTCTTCAGGCAAAAATGGCAATGCAACCCTTTGATATTCCCGAGGCTGAAACTGAGATAGTGGGCGGACCACTTATGGAATATTCAGGTCCGCTGCTTGCATTTTGGAAGTTAGCTCATTTTATGATGTATGTTTTTCTACCCCTGCTCTTAGTAATTCTGTTCTGGGGAGGAATTAACTTTGCATCTGTTGGCAGTATTATAGCAGGGATTCTAAAATATTTATTGATAGTTGTCATTATGATTTTGATGAAAAATACTAATCCCCGTTTCAGAACAGATACAGCAATTAGTTTTTTCTGGAAAATTGCCAGCCCTCTGGCTTTAATAGCAGTGATATTAGCGATTTTAGGAGCATAAAAGGGGTATAGGAGATGATATGAAATTAGCCACCAATCCCCAATCTAATTGGGGACATAAAATAAAACGAAACGAATTAGTTTAATGCTTTAATAAAATTTCGTGTTAGTTCGTGTTGGTTCGTGGCTGAAACATCATAGAGGTATAAAAATGGCATTTTATAACAAAATTTTGAAAAAATCTATATGGGTATTTCATGTGAGTGCAAGCCCGTGTAACAATTGTGATATTGAAATCCTTGATTTGCTTACACCCGGATATGATATAGAAAGGTTTGGTATGAAACTTGTCGGTTCTGTCCGACACGCTGATGTATTATTAGTAACTGGAATTGTTTCACATAAAGTAGCACCGAGAATAAAGCAACTTTATGAGCAGGCAGCAAAACCGATTTTTGTCGTTGGAATTGGAAGCTGCACCACTGGTGGCACAACCTTTAAGCAAAGCTATAACAGAGCAGGTGCACCTCTGGATAAAATTATTCCTGTGAACGCCTATGTTCCAGGTTGTCCACCCAAACCTGAGGCAATGATTGATGGAATAGTAAAATTGTTGGGGACTTTAAAGTAAGGAAAGGTATCCCGAAAATAAAGGGTCATAGTATAATTAAAGTATGGATAAATTAAGAGGTAAGAAGATGAATAAAATAGAAGCTATATACGAAAAGGGTGCGTTAAGAATCATAAAGCCAGCAAAGATAGAATCAGATATTCTGACTGTAAGGATATTAAATAGGGATGAAATTTTAACAGAGGAAGATATGAAAGATATATTAGAAGCTATGGATGAAAGAGAAAAAGGCAATTACTACAAACTTGATGAAGTGTTTAAATGAGCAAGGAAGTTCTAATAATAAAAGTTGAGAGAAGAAGTGAAACTACATATAAATAACCTTATCCATCTTTAATAGATTTAGAAAAAAGAGGCTTGCCATATGACCGAAAAAGAAAAGATATTTTTTGAAAAATATAAAGACAAAATGTCCAAAATCATTGAAAAGAAAAAAAGATATTATTTCAATATCAAAAACGAGGATTTGGGAGAGATTGCTGATTATCTTTTTAATACAATGAAATGTCGGCTTTCTATCTGCACTGCTACAGAAGTTTATGATGGTCTGGAAGTTTTGTATCACTTTTCAGATGATACAACAGGAACATACTATAATCCTCGTGTTAAAACCTCCCTTGAGAATCCAGAAATTAATTCAATTACCCCGATTATTGAAGGGGCAAACTGGATTGAAAGAGAGATGTATGACCTTTTTGGGATTAAATTCATCGGTCATCCCGATTTTAAAAAGCTACTTACAATAAATAGTCCAGAATTTTCAGAAGATGACCATCCGATGAGGTTTAAAAGAAATCAAAAGGCAATCCCCGATTCCTGAGCTCGTCAGGAACGGGCTTACTCGGGGACAAAAGTCAAAAATGAATTATGAAGGAATCCAAGATGAAAACAAAATTTGAGAGTAAAGATAAGATTCTTGCCGACTTTTTAAGTCTTTCAGAAAAATATAAGCAAGAAACTGTAAACTTTATTACTTATCTGAAGATAAAGGAAGAGTGGGAAGCGACAAAAGAGATTCTGACTGACGAGGATTTTCTTAAAAGTATTATGAAAGGTGATGAGGATTTCAAGAGAGGGCGATTCAAAAAGTGGATAGATGTCAAAGATAATGTATGATGTTTTTATCTCTAATGAAGCAGAAAAATACTATAAGAAATTAGATAAATACACTAAAAAGAGAGTAAACAAATGTATTGATGCTATTAGGGATAATCCATTCTCAAGATTACACATTAAAAGACTTCATGGAAAGCTTGAAGGAAAATATAGATATGCAACAGGAAATCTTAGAATTGTTTATGATATTGATATTGAGAATAGAACTGTTAAAATAAATGCTATTAGAAGCCGCGGAGATGTGTATAAAAAGCGAAAATAGATTTTAGGAGAAAATAATGAGTAAATGCCGAATTCCTTTGGGTCCTTTTCACCCGCTTTTAGAAGAGGCAGAATTTTTTGATATTAAAGTGGAAGGCGAAACAGTTGTTGACATTGAGATGGAAACTGGCTGGATGCATCGTGGTCATGAGAAGATTTCTGAAAGCAGAACTTTTACTCAATCAATATTTTTGGTTGAGAGAATCTGTGGTATATGTTCCACTTCTCATCCGTTAGCTTGCGTGCATGCAATTGAGGACATTGATAATGTAGAGATTCCTATCCGAGCGCGATATATTAGAACTCTCATTGGAGAGTTAGAAAGAATTCACAGCCATCTTTTATGGGTTGGTCTCGCTGGACATTTTATCGGATATGATACTGTATGGATGTGGGCATGGAAATATCGTGAGCCTGTTCTGCAGGTATCTGAGAAAATTACTGGGAATAGAAATCACTATGCAATGATGCGAGTGGGCGGTGTTGCCAAAGATGTAAAAAAAGAAGATATTCCATATATTAGACGAGAAATGAATGAAATAGAGAAGAAGATGATAATGCTTGCAAAAGTTGTTAGAGATGACCCGGTGCTTAAATCTCGTCTGAAAGGCGTTGGCGTATTAACAAAAGAGGATGCAATTAACTATTGTGCTGTTGGACCAACTGCTCGTGCCTCTGGTGTTGCCATTGATGTTCGTAAAGATGAGCCTCTTGATGCTTATGATTTGGTGGATTTTGATGAGATTGTTCTTCCCAACGGCGATGTCTATGATAAATTTGTAGTGCGAGTATTAGAAATTATTGAATCTGTAAAGATTATCCGCCAATGTCTGGACGCTTTAGAAAAAGAAGAAGGTCCAATTTTAAATAATGTAAAAGAGATTTCTCCCGGAGAAGGAATCGGCAGATATGAAGCCCCTCGCGGTGAAGTTTTTCATTATATCAGAAGTGATGGGACAAATCGTTCAGTAAGACATAAAATCCGTGCCCCAAGTTTTTCAAATATACCTACTTATAAAGCCTCTTGTGTGGGTATTCCTCTTGCTGATGCGCTTATAACGCTTGCAGGTGTTGACCCCTGCTACTGCTGTACCGAACGAAGTCTAAAGGTTTTTGACACCAAAGGTAGAAGACTGGAAGAAAGTCTTTTGAAATTTTCTCGTGAAAAGACAGAGAAAATACGGGCTAAATACTATCCCAATGGTATGTCTTCATTAGAAAAAATTTTTGAATTATGATTTGGAGTGCTGTCCGCCAAAAAACAGGGCGGATCTGCCTTTGGCAGAAAACGAGGAGTGAAGCGACGAACTTTCAGCATCGGCGAAAAGTTCGTCCCGATTCAATCGGGACTTGTTTTCGCACTCCCAAATAATTTGCTCTAGTAGAATAAAGTTTAATTAGGAAAAGGAAACTAAATGCTTAATAATTATTTGGTTTTAGTAATCTTAATTCCTGTCATTGTTGCGATTGTTAATATTTTTGTCCCCAAAATTCTAAAAAAGATTCTAACCCTTGCAGGTATTGTTGTCTCTCTTTATTTTAGCATTAGAATATTTTCAGTGGGGATTTTACACTTTTCCTTATTTAATGAAACAATTTTGCAGAATGATGCTCTGTCAAATTTTATATTACTTTTTGTAAATATTCTAAGTTTGATTATACTGATTTACTCTTTGAAAAATGTGAAGGCAGCGTTTGAGAGTAATTTTTTCATTCTCTTCCCAATGACAGTGGGATTTTGTAATGCGGTCGCAATAAGTGTTAATTATATTGCTTTTATTCTGTTTTGGGGGCTTTCCGGCTTGATGCTATTTCTTTTCGGATTATTAAGAGGGAGAGAGGGAGCAGAAACCTGTCGGAAAACATTCATTATTATTGGCGGCTCGGATGTTTTATTGTTATTTGGATTAGTGGCTATTCAATATATTACTCATACTAATAATATGTTCTTGATGAGTGTCCCGCTCGCAGGAGTGCTTTCTTATATTGCATTTTTCTGTTTACTTTTAGCCGCATTGGCCAAAGCAGGTGCATTCCCAATGCATACCTGGATTCCAGATTTTGCAAAAGATGCTCCAATTGAAAGTGTTGCATTACTTCCAGCTGCTTTAGATAAATTATTAGGCATCTATTTCCTCGCAAGAATTATGATGAATCTATTTCAAATCCCATTCTTTATTAATGGGATTGTAATGATTCTCGGTGCATTTACCGTTATTATGGCTGTTATGATGGCTCTGGTTCAACACAATGGCAGAAAATTACTTGGTTATCATGCAGTAAGTCAGGTTGGATATATGGTGCTTGGTATTGGCACAGGCAATCCTATTGGAATTGTGGGCGGTCTATTTCATATGATTAATCATGCTATTTATAAATCAAATCTATTTTTATCATTTGGTTCAGTAGAGAAACGAACAGGCACTGCTGATTTAGATAAAATGGGTGGACTGGTTCGTAAAATGCCATTAACATTTGTGGCAGCTTTGATTGGTGCACTCTCAATTTCTGGGGTTCCTCCTTTCAATGGATTCTTCTCAAAATGGATGGTATATCAGGGCGTTCTTAAAACCGCTTCTCAACATAGTCATTTGTGGCAAATGGTTCTAAATATCTGTCTTGTGCTTGCTGTATTCGGTAGCGCACTTACTCTGGCAAGTTTTATGAAATTTATTCATTCTATCTTTTTAAGTAAATTGCCTAAGAAAATGGAGGGAGTAAAAGAAATCAGTTTTAATAACTGGTTTGCTACAATGCTGTTATCTTTGCTTTGCGTTATATTTGGTATTTTTGTTTTTTCCGTTCCTGTTAAAATGTTTATCATTCCGATTTTAAGACCGGCGACCACATTGCAAAATATCTTACTTGGATTTTATAGTTCAGGCACAATTATCTTTCTCTTTGCAGTTTCTATAATTTTAGGAATAATTATCTATTTGATTTTCAAAAAAGTTCGTTTTGATGAAGAATATGTTGGTACAATGCCTACCACAGAAGCAAATCGTATTACTGGAGTTGAATTTTATAATGAAGTCCAGGATATGAGTCCATTTAAAAAAATTTATGCTTTGGCAGAGAAGAAATATTTTGATATATATAAGTGGGGCACAGATGTTGCCTTATGGAGTGGCAATATTTTTCATAAACTCCACACAGGTTTACTGCACACTTATGCTATATGGACTTTAGCTGGATTTGTAATTGTCACCATAATTTTAGTAAGTGCTATAAAATGAAACTAGAAACTTAATACTTGTTTTCATGGTTTCATTTAAATTTCAAAATAATGAGTTATGCAAAATAGATGTTTTTAGGGTTAGCCCCCTGATTTATCAGAGGGAACCTAAAAAGAAGAGATACTTAACCGATTCATCGGTTTCGCATAAACTCCTTCTGTAAGTGCGGAAACTGTTGAAACAGTTAAAATATTCTTTTATTTGTTTACCCCACAATAAATTGTGGGGCTAATCATAATTTATATTTTATCATATTTTGCAGATCTCATAAGTATCTAATAATTTTTAGGAGAATTTAATGACTGTTGAAATTTGGCTTTATTTTATTGTAGGATTTATGATTATTGGTTCTATCGCTTGTCTGGAAATAAAGAACATCCTCTCATCAATTATTACTATAGGTTTTGTGGGTTTGGAGTTATCATTAGCTTTTCTATTTTTGCAAGCGCCAGACCTGGCGTTGGTTCAGTTCGTTTTTGAGATTCTTTGTGTGATTATTTTGATAAGAGCCTTTTCAAAACGCGGGATTCAAGTTCAAGAACTGAAGCGAAGTGTTCCCAAAACTATAATTGCAGGTGTAATCTTGTTATGCATTTTTGTTCTCAGTATATTTGCTTTTAATGAATTGCCTTCATTTGGTAAACCTATTGTGCGTGTGGCAGAGAGATATTTAGCAAAAGCAGGAGTGGAAACAGGCTCGCAGAATATAGTTACTTCTATTATCTTGAATTACCGTATTTACGACACATTGGGAGAGATAACGGTTCTTTTTACCGCGATATTAGGTGCTTTAACTGTTTTAAGAAAAATTGGGAGGAAGAAGAGAAATGCAGAATAATTATCCAAATGAGGGAATGTCTGTAATAGTTAAGACCATCACTCGTTTTACTGTCTGGTTAATATTCCTCTACGGTCTTTATATTGTAGCACATGGTCATCTTTCTCCTGGCGGTGGATTTGCCGGTGGAGTGATTGTGGCTCTTTCTTATGTTCATCTGACCCTTGCTTATGGAAAGAATTTTGTTATGGAAAGAACGAATCGTTCCATTATGCATACGCTTGAAGCTTTGGGTGGACTTCTTTATGTTCTGATTGGAATTTTAGGAATTTATTTAGCAGGAAGCTTCTTAGCAAATTTTTTAGGAATAGGAAAGTTATATTATTTAGAAAGTGCAGGATACATCCCTATTCTGAATATTGTAATTTGTATTAAAGTAGGTATGGGATTGTATCTTGTTTTCTTTTATTTAGCAAGTTATAAAGCTAGATAGAAACTTGAAACTTGAAACTAGAAATTTGAAATGGTATGAATAATTAAGTATATGGGTAAGTATGAAAGAAATATATGAATTGGATATTTATCGGCTTGCTGAGGAACTTTCAGATATGATATGGTATGCTTTTGATGAATGGCCGGAAAAGGCTAAAAGAACTATTGGTTATCAGGTAATAAGGTCCTCTGATAGCATATCTGCAAACATAGCTGAAGGATATGGTCGTTATACTCCTGCGGAGAGAAAACTGTTTTATAGATACGCAAGGGGTTCATTTGAAGAGACTAAAGCTTGGTTAAGAAAGGCAATTCGTCGCCATCTTATTCCTGAAAAACAAACGGCACAATATACAAAAGTAATTAATGAGTTAGGTCCTAAACTCAATGCATTTATTAAAAGTACGCGAGGAAGCAAAAAGATTAAATCTTGAAACTTGAAACCTGAAAAAAAAAACAATATATCAAGTATCAAGTTTCAAGTATCAAGTTTCAAAAATAAGAAAGGATAAGATATTATGATACTTTATTTAATGTGCTTTTTTCTTTTTATGGTTGGACTTTATGGAGCCATTACAAAAAGAGATTTGATTAAAATTATTCTTGGACTTGGAATTATGGGCTATTCCGTGAATCTATTTCTGATTTTGGTAGCATATCGGACAAATGCTTTAGCACCCATATTAAAAAAGGGTGTTGAGATTTCAGCCTCCAGTATGGTTGACCCTCTTCCACAGGCATTAGTTCTTACCTCCATTGTTATTGAACTTGGTATCACTGCCTTGATGGCTGCTCTTGCTATCAGAATTTATGAAAAGTATGACACTTTAGATATTACGAAAATCAGGAGATTAAAGGGATGATTATATCACAGTTTATCTTTGTTCCTCTTTCTGCGGCATTCCTAATTGCGATGATAGGTCGCAAAAAGGAGAATATTGCCTCTACCATTGCTATGATTGCTACAGTTTGGTTATTTGTAGCTTCAATTATTGTTTTTTTCAGACTTCCTCAAGAAGGTGGTTTAATTATAAGAAATACAAGTGGGTGGAATGCTCCCTTTACCATTAGCCTTGTTTTAGATAATCTTTCATCTTTTATGCTCATAGTTATTAGTTTGATAAGTCTTACATCAGCATTTTATGCACTCCAATACATAAATCATTTTACAGGGAAATGGAATTTCTTCGCACTCTTTATGCTAATGGTTGCTGGTATGAATGGTGTTGTATTAACGGGTGACTTCTTCAATCTTTATGTTTTTATGGAGATATCCCTGATTTCTGCTTATTCTCTGGTTGCCTTTGGCACTGAGGCAGAAGAATTAGAGGCTTCATTCAAATATGCAACTATGGGAACCATTACCTCAACAATGATTTTATTTGGAATCGGGATTTTGTATAGTTTTACTTCAACCTTAAATATGGCTGATGTTGGATTACAATTACAAAGAGGTAGTTTCCCCAAGCTTGTTTATTTAGTTTATGGTTTATTCATTGCTGGCTTCGGCTTGAAGACAGCTTTAGTTCCATTCCACGCCTGGCTACCTGACGCTCATCCATCTGCTCCAGCACCTATTTCTGCTATGCTTTCCGGAGTGCTTATCAAGACCCTTGGTGTTTATGCTATTGTAAGAATCTTTTTTAATGTATTTAATGCTCCTCAGGTTGTTCTAACTATCTTTCTACTTTTAGGCACATTATCCATAGTTATCGGCGGATTGCTTTCTGTGGTTCAATGGGATTTCAAACGACTTCTTGGATTTAGCAGTATAAGTCAGATAGGATATGTAATCCTGGGATTTGCTCTTGGAACTCCTTTGGGAATATTCGGTGGCTTGTTGCATCTTTTCTATCACGCAATCTTTAAGTCTTTGCTATTTCTTGATAGTGGTGCAGTTGAATATGCTACCGGCACACGAGACCTTCGGAAAATGGGAGGCTTATCCAAAGAATTAAAAGTAACCTCATCAACCTCAATGGTAGGGACTTTAGCAATCTCTGGCATACCTCCTTTTAATGGATTCTTCAGCAAATTAATAATAATTATTGCCTGTGTTCAAGCTGGCCATATTGGGTTAGGAATCATAGCTGCTTTGGTCAGCATTATAACTTTGGCTTATTTCTTAAAAGTCCAGAAACACGCTTTTTATGGAGTAAGAAAATCTGCTAAAATTCAGGAAAAGGTTCCCTTTACTCTAAAGACTGCTATGATTGTGCTTGCCGTTCTTTGTCTGGTAACATCTATTTTCGTAATTCCATCTATCAAAGCTGTTACATTTGCGCCAATTGAAAAATGTATTACAGACAGGACAAAGTATATTAATAAAATTACAGAAGACAAAGGCTTTGATAAAAAGTATTTTAATGAGTTTAGTGATAACACTAAAGAGTTTTCTGGGAGTCAAAAATGAAGCCACGAATCCCCAACCAATCCAATTGGGGATACAAACTATTACAAATTTAAGTTTGAATAAATATATAAAATGTTAGTGTTAATTCGTGTTTACCCCGTGAAATAAAAGTATATGAAAAACGATGAACAATTGGACAAGGGAAATATTTCACGGGGTGAAGTTCGTGGCTAATATTTATTGGAGTCAAAAATGAAGTTAGAAACTATCAGCCAAAGTCAGATCCGCCTCAGGCGGAAAAGTCGTATAGTTGTTTTTTGTCTTTCCTTGCTTATCTGGCTTCTTTTTACATCTTTTACAGATATAATTTCAATTATTATTGGCATTATCATTGCTTTTATTACTGCTCTTTTTGCAGGAGAAATGCTTATTACTACTGAACGGAAATTCCATCTCAACCGTGTATGGTATACTATTATTTATATTATAAAATTTTTCTGGGAGATGGCGAAAGCAAATATTCATGTAGCATACATTGTTATTCATCCATTGCTACCCATAAAACCAGGAATAGTAAAAGTGAAAACCAAACTAAAACGAGATTCTGCCTTAACTATGCTGGCGAATTCCATAACTTTGACTCCCGGGACCTTAACAATAGATATTGATGTGCCTAATCAAATCCTATATATACACTGGATTTATGTTAAGGCAACCGATATAGAAACTGCTACTAAAGAAGTTGGTGGAAGATTTGAGAAAATGTTGGAGGTAATTTTTGAATGAAAGTTATTAGATGGTTAATCGGTTTAATTATTATTCTTGCTTTTCTGATAATAAATTTTGTTGTATTTACGGAAATTCCATTTAATTATAAGTTGATAAACATTTTGCTTTTTTGCTCTCTTTTTGTCTTAATAAGAGTAGTTATGGGTCCTACTGTCGCAGATAGAATTGTGGCTATTGATATATTGGGTATTCTGATTATTGGTGTTTGTGCAATACTTGCAATATCTTTAGATAGATCTTTTTATATAGATATTGGCATTGCGTGGGGTTTACAAAGTTTTATTGGATCATTGGCTCTTGCCAAATTTATGGAAGGGAGGTCATTAGATGCATAGCTTAGCAGTCAATCAAATCATCGGTTATGTTTTTATAGGCATTGGCTTGATTTTTGATTTCTTTGGAGTATTAGGATTAGTAAGGCTTCCTGATGTTTATAATCGTTTGCAAGCTGCAACAAAATGTGTAACTTTCGGCTCTGCTGGCATTCTTATCGGAGTATTGATTTATTCTGGTTTTACCGCAATGGGATTTAAGGCACTTATCTGTGCGATTTTTATTCTTTTAACCTCACCCGTTTCTGCACATGCAATTGCAAGAGCTGCACATAGAAGTGGAATTAAACTGACTGATAAAACCATAATAGATTTATATCAAGAAGACAAAAAAAATTGAAATTGGAAACTTGAAACTTGGTACTGAATTCTTATTATCCAATTTCAAGTATCAAGTATCAAGTTTCAAGTATCAAGTATCAAGTATCAAGTTTCTATTAGGAGATTGATATGTTTTTACCTAAACTTCGTGAACTTAAAGAAGCATTTACATCTCTGTTTACGAGACCATATACGAGTAAATTCCCTTTCACAAAAGAACCTTACGAACCTATAAAAGAATTCAAAGGGAAACCAAAATATGATGAAGAGAATTGCGTCGGCTGCGGCACTTGTGCACAAGTCTGCCCTGCTGAAGCGATTGATATCATAGATTCTATTGAAGAAAAAAAACGAGTCCTAAAAATAAGCTATACTCATTGTATGTATTGCGGACAGTGTGAAGAACATTGCATAACAGAAAAAGGAATCAAATTATCTAATGAATATGTTACTGCTGTATTCAGCTCAGACAAAGATGCTGATACAATGCAAATAGAAAAGGAATTGCTTATTTGCCCGAACTGTGGAGCGGTTATTGCTACGGTTGACCACTTGGATTGGTTGATTGAAAGATTGGGACCAAAGGCTTATGGAAACCCTAATCTGATTGCTCATCTTCAGAAAAGATTTGCTGATATTCCTGAATCTAAAGTTAAAGATAAATTACGACGAGAAGATTATTATAAATTGCTCTGTCCAAAATGCAGACATCAAATCGTGATGAAAGATGTTTTCGGATAAATTAAAAAATCTGATTAATACCATATCAGACAAAGAAACACTGTTTATTGGGCTGGGAAACTATCTCCGCCAGGATGATGCGGTTGGTCTATATATTGTAAAACAACTTAAGCGAAAAATTAAAAAAAAAACTTTCATTTCCTTTTAGCAGAAACAACTCCAGAAAACCATCTAAACTATATCACACAACTAAATCCAGCATATATCATATTTATTGATGCAGCAAGATTTTCCGGGAAAATCGGTGAAATAAAATTACTTAATACACAAGAAATTTCCTCTTTTTCAACCTCAACCCATACAAGTTCTATACTTTTAATAATTGAATATCTAAAGAAATGCATTGATGCTGAATATTTTGTCATTGGCATTAAGATTAAAGATAGTAGTTTTGGAGAAGGAATTTCAAAAAATGTTTTAGAATCTGCAAATAAGTTTATTAAATTTTTTAGAAATACAATAACTTAATATTTCAAGGATTAAAACTTAACGGTAATTATTATAAATACTTTTTATTTCTTGACTATTTTTAAAATAATTGCCAGTAATGCAAATGTCCTCATTTGCGACACAAAATCCCAATTGTTCAAAAGGACGATTGCGTTACAAAAACCCGTCCAAGACAGATTGATTCTGATTTATCAAAGTTTGCGATTCAGATTATAAGAAAAAGATTATTAGATGTTCATAATTCAAAGGATTTGAAAGATATGGAATGATATTTTTAAGTATGGAATATTGGACTTACAAAATTAGTTTTCAATTTAAGTCCATATAATTGAACTTAAAAATTAAAAAGGTAATCTAAGTTCAGGAGGGTGAACTTATGGATAAAGAAATAGAAAAACATTATGGTAATTTATTTGATAGAATTACACAGATTCTTGTGCAGGCAAGAAATAATGTAGTCAGGCAGATAAATCGGACTCAAGTTTTGGCATATTGGGAAATTGGTCGTGAGATTGTAGAGTTTGAGCAGAAAGGCAAGGCACGAGCGGAGTATGGTGAGAACCTCATCAAAAAACTTTCAAATGATATGAGTAAGAAATTTGGAAAAGGATTTTCAGAAATAAATATTAGAAATATGAGACGACTCTATTTAGAATTTCCAATTCAACAGACACTGTCTGTTAAATCTAAAAAACAACAGACACTATCTGCCAAATTTGAACCAATGCTTTCATGGTCTCATTATTGTGAACTTTTGAGAGTAGAAGAATCCCTTGCTCGTTCATTTTATGAACAAGAATCAATTCAAAATAATTGGTCAGTTCGTGAGTTGAAAAGACAGATTAACTCAATGTTATTTGAACGATTGGCACTCAGCAAAGATGTCAAAGCTGTGATGAGAATGGCAGAGAAAGGGCAGATAATTGTGAAGCCAGAGGATGCCATAAAAGACCCATATATTCTGGAATTCTTGAATCTTAGAGAAGAAACAGCATATACTGAAAGTCAACTGGAACAGTCAATTATTGATAAGTTGCAATATTTTCTTCTTGAATTGGGTAAGGGATTTAGTTTTGTTGCTCGCCAGAAAAGGATTACTATTGCAAACCGTCATTATCATATTGACTTGGTTTTTTATAATCGTATCTTAAAATGTTTCGTTTTAATTGACTTGAAAACAGGTGATCTTGACCATTCTGATATTGGACAAATGAATTTTTACTTGAATTATTTTAAAGATAACGAAAAAATAGAAGAAGAGAATGACCCTATTGGGCTTATTCTTTGTGCTAAAAAAGATGATATTTTTGCAAAGTATGTTTTAGGTGGATTAAGCAATAAGATATTTGCTTCAAAATACAAATTAGCATTGCCTTCGGAGCAAGAATTAAGGTCAAAGTTAAAATCAATTCATTCTTTATTGATTAGCGGGCATAATAAGTCAGATGGAGGAAAATGATTATGAATGGTTTTCTTTATACTTTTTTGCACTCCGAAAGGTTGTTATTTTTCCCAATAAAAATGAAAATGATTTATATTCAGTTTTCAATACCTATAGTTCTTGAAAGAGAACCCAAAACTTAAATTTATAAAAACTTTTGTTCGGTAGTAAATTTAGTAGTATTGACACCACTCTGCAAAAGAAGATAAATCAATAAATTATAATCAGGAAAGAGATGCGCAAATGCAAATTGAAGAAATATTTGATAATCTTCCAGAATTAAAAACTAATCGTCTAATTTTACGAAAGATGACCCTATACGATGCTCAAGATATGTATGAGTATGCTTCTGACCCTGAATTAACAAAATATGTTATATGGGATTATCACAAATCAATTGACGATTCTATAAGTTTCCTAAAATCCATAATTAAAAAATACGAAAATATGGAAGTAAGTGGATGGGGAATTGTATATAAAAGTAACAACAAGTTTATAGGCACTTGTGGTTACGTTTTGTGGGTACCAACGCACTCTCTTGCGGAGATTGCTTATGCTCTATCAAGGAAATATTGGGGAAGAGGATTTATGACAGAGGCAGTAAAAGAGGTAATTAAATTCGGATTTGAGAAAATGAATTTGAATAGAATCTACGCAAGATGTATGGTAGAAAATGTTGGCTCGTATAAAGTTTTGGAAAAGGTAGGAATGAAATTTGAGGGGGTTTTACGTGAACAAATGTTTATTAAGGGTGCTTTCCGTGATATGAAGATATATTCCATTTTGAAGAAAGAGTACTATAAATAAAGATAGGAATTAGAAAGTAATATGAATTTAAGAGTAAATCCAATGAAACATGAATGATACTTCAGGAAAAAATTCTTCTGAAAGTTCTGTAGGGTTAAGGCAAGTGCCATCAGACAATACTTATTTAGCTAAACAAATCCCATTAAACAAAAGAAATTTGACATGCCAGGCAGAAATAATTCTTAAAGGCATAGTTCAGGGAGTGGGTTTTCGTCCTTTTGTGAAACGAACTGCATTAAAATTCGGATTATATGGATTTGTTGAGAATCGCGAGTATGGTGTTAGAATCTTAGCGGTTGGAACTCAAAAGAGAATATTAGAATTCTACAACAATCTACTGAAAAATTCTCCACCTGTTGCTAAAATTATAGAGCATAAAATTAAGTTTGAAGGGAAAGTAACATTTTCAGAAAAAGATTTTCATATTGAACTCAGCAAAAAGAACGGCGAAATTTCTGCATTAATTCCGCCTGACATTGCCACCTGTGAGACCTGTCTTAATGAAATAGATGATCCACAAAATCGCCGTTTTCAATATCCGTTTACAAATTGCACAAATTGTGGGCCACGATTTTCAATTATCAAATCTCTCCCATACGATAGACCAAATACAACAATGAAAGACTTCAAAATGTGTAAATCTTGCTTAGCAGAATATTCTGCTGTTGAGAATAGAAGATTTCATGCGCAACCTAATGCCTGTCCTATTTGCGGGCCGAAATTAAGTCTTTTAAAAATAGAAAAAGAAATTTATACTATAATTGCCAAAAAACAGGATGCTTTAGAGAAAACCATTAAATTGCTGAAGTCCGGAAAGATTGTGGCAATCAAAGGATTGGGAGGATACCATTTAGCCTGTGATGCACTAAATATAAACACAGTAAATCGTTTGCGTAAGTTGAAACATCGTCCCTTCAAGCCTTTCGCTCTTATGGCAGATTCAATTCAAACAATAGAAAAATATTGTTATGTTTCTGGAGCTGAAAGAAAAATGCTGACAGATCAGCAAAAGCCCATTGTATTACTGAAAAAGAAATCCAATGATGTTTTACCATGTATTGCTCCTCAAATTTCAACCATTGGCTTTATGCTTCCATATACTCCCTTGCATCATCTTATTATGAGAAATTTTAAAGTATTAGTAATGACAAGTGGCAATGTCTCTGATGAAGCATTAGAAAAAGAAGACGAATCAGCATCGAAAAATTTACGAAAAATTACTAAATATTTTCTTACATATAATAGAGAAATATTTAATAGAGTTGATGACTCAATAATAAAATTTGTTGATAAGCAGAAAATATTAATACGGAAAGCAAGAGGATTTATTCCAATTCCAATAAAAATAATCCCGATTTATCGGGATAAAAATAAACAACACATCTTTGCTGCTGGGGCTGATATGAAGGGAAGTTTTGGGCTTCTTAAAAATAATCTTTTTCTTGGCAGTCAATATCTTGGTGATTTGGGATTTGCTTCTAATTTTGATTTTTATAAAGAAACTTTACAATATTTTCAGAGTATTTTTGAGATAAAACCAGAGATAGTTGTTGCAGATTCGCATCCAAATTATTTTTCCACAAATTTTGCTGAGAATTATGCGAAAGAAAACAATTTACCATTGTTTCTCATTCAGCATCATCTTGCACATACATATAGTGTAATGGCAGAACATAATTTATCAGAAACAATTGGTCCCTCTTTTGATGGAACAGGATTTGGTGATGATGGAAATATATGGGGTGGAGAATTTTTTGTTGTAAAAGGTAAAGACCATCAAAGAGTAGCACACCTCAAATATCAGCCAGTTGTGTCTGGAGAAAAAATGTCTAAAGAACCATGGCGTATGGCTCTTATCTATCTATACGATTCCTGTCCTGAAGAGATTGATAACTTCATTAGCTCGGAAAAATTTCCACAGAAGGAATTTATTCTTAAAATTTTGAAGCGTCAGCAAACAAGTTTGTTCACTTCCAGTATCGGCAGATTATTTGATGCCGTGGCAAGCCTGCTTTCTGTCTGTCATTATAACGGTTATGAAGGTGAAGCTGCGATGAAATTGGAATCTCTTGCGATTCCCCAAAGAAGAAATGCATATAATTGGAATTTAAATCAAATCAATTTCCCCTGCCAGATTGATGTAAGCCAAACAATTAGAGAAATTGTAAAGGATATCAAAAATAATATTAGCAAAAATGAGATTGCAACAAGATTTCACTTTACAGTTTTGGATATAATTTATCAAACTTGCCAAAAAATCAGACAAAAATTTGGAATGGATAATATTTCTTTTTCTGGCGGAGTGTTTCAAAATGGTGTTTTGGTAAATCTTATTAGGAAGAAATTTTCAGAAAGTGAATTTCAATTATTTTTCAATGAGCGGGTGCCACCAAATGATGCAGGCATTGCATTAGGTCAGATGTATGGATATTTATTATATACCACAAAGTCGCCCCGTAAAGCTTCGCAACTGGGCAAGCATCAGCACAGAGATGATTTTTTTCGTCAGGGATTGGTCCCTGACGACCGATGTGATTAGAATTGTTGCCATAATTGGTGGGCTAAGTCACAAAATGGTCAGTAACAGCAATCTCCAAAAGCTTTGGCTGTCATGGACCATTCCATGACAGAATTGGGGGATTAGTAGGGACTTCGTGGAAGAAGTAAATTCTCTGAGGAAAGACATTTTTTTGTTACCACTACTGTGGTTAACTCGGCGAGGATTTTTATAAATGATAAATATTGTGAAATTTTAGTAGATAACATCAAATATTATCAGAATAAATATCATTTTATAATACTGTGTTATGTAATAATGCCCACCCATTTTCATTGGATAATTGAGATAGATACAAAGTTTGGCACTTTATCTGATATAATGAGAGACATAAAAAAATATAGTGCTTGGGATGTAATGGATGAATTAGAGAAAGACGGAAGAATCAACTTAATGAGAATCTTTAGAGATGCTGCAAAAGGAATTTCAGGACAAAAAAGAAAATTTTGGATGCAAAGATTTGACGATGAAGTAATAAGAAATAGAGAAATGTTTTTGACAAAATTGAGATATATCCACAATAATCCTGTTAAAGCTGGTTTGGTTGAAAACCCTGAAGATTATAAATATTCCAGTGCTAGAAATTATATGTTTGGTGATCATTCAGTAATATTTGTTAAGACTGAGTGGTAGTTTTTTCGTCAGGGATTGGTCCCTGACGACCGATGTGGCTAGGATTGCTGTCATTGACCACTCCATGACAGAATTTGCTGTGGAAAGAAAGGCACATTTTTGTCACGGTGTGGACCGTGACAACCGAGGTAAAAAACTTTGGCTGTCATGGACCACTCTATGACAGATAAAAAGGAGAATATATGGGCTTAATTGAAAGTTTACGAGAAGAATGCATTCAAATTAGCATTCCAGAAAGTTATCCACGAGATAAAACCTCTGTCTTGCGGGCTATTACACAATTAGCAAAAAAGAGTCCAATCCTTACTAATCTGAGTGAAGATAATATTTTCAATGGATTAAATGAGAGAGAGAAGCTGATGTCAACTGGTTTTGGTAAAGGAATCGCAATACCTCACTACGCATTTAAAGATATTACTGAATTTGTAATTGGAATATTAACTATTCCTGAAGGCGTTGACTTTGATTCGCTCGATGGGAAAAGGACTAAATTATTTGTATTTATGGTCTCTCCTGAATCAAAACGAAATGAGCATATACGATTGTTGTCCGGCATTTCCCGAATATTAAATAAACCTGATTTTGTAGATAGACTTGTTTCTATTAAAAAACCAGAACTTGTCAGAGAAGTTTTTTTACAGCATAGTGACATAGAGTTTCCCATCAAACCACAGGAGGAGAATTATCTGTTTCATGTAATTATCCAGGATGAAGAAAAATTTAATGATATCCTTACCATTTTTGCAGAGTTGGAAGGTTGCTCTGTATCTGTAGTTGAGGTTAACAATGCAAGTTATTACCTTCATGCGTTGCCTCTTTTTGCCAGCTTTTGGAATGAAACTCAGAAAGGTTTTAATAGAATGATTATTGCGATTGTCAACAAGTCTTTTTCAAATGATGTATTGCGTAGAATCAACTTGATTATAGATGACTTGGGTAATAAGAAAGATGTTATGGTTATGGTGCAAAAGCTTTTTTATTTCAATGGGTCATTGAGTTTGTAAGAGGTTATCTAATATGAATTGGTTACAAATTGGAGTTAATAATTTATCAATTCCTGCAATATTTATCATAGGAGTTGCAACTGTTTTAGCATTTTATTGTGGGCGAACCATGAAATTTATAAGATTACCTCTAATTATAGGTTATATGCTTTTGGGCGTTGTCTTAGGTCCATCTTTCTTAAATATAGCAAGTAGCTCTCTGCAAGATAGTCTCTCATTCATTACAGAGATTGCTTTAGGATTTGTTGCTTTAAGTATAGGTCTGGAATTGAAATTTTCAGCATTAAAAAGGCAGGGAATAGGAATCATTTATATTATATTGTTAGAATCTTTTGGAGCATTTATTTTAGTATTTCTTGCGATATATTTTTTAACTGGTAATTTACCGTTATCATTAATTTTTGGTGCTATAGCACCAGCAAGTGCTCCAGCCGGGACAGTTGCAGTAATTCAAGAATACAAAGCAAAAGGGAGTTTGACCAAAGCTCTTTATGCTGTTGTAGGGTTTGATGATGGGTTAGGTATAATTATCTTTGGATTTGCGGCTGCTTTTGCACGGAGTATTCTCTCCTATCAAATTGGCGGCACATCTAATGCATGGTTATCAATTCTTCAGCCTATAAAAGAAATTATTTTTAGTTTCATATTAGGCGGAGGTATTGGAATAATATTTTGTATGTTTGCAAGAAAGCTCAAAAATCCTACTGATGTTTTTATTCTCACATTCGGTTTTGTACTTGGAATAATAGGGCTTTGTAAAATTCTCCATCTTTCACTTATTCTTACAAATATGATAGTGGGGATTTTAGTTATTAATACGCAACCTGCCCCGTTGATTCGCAAGATTCATGCGCGATTGCCGGAGGTAATGCCTTTACTTTTCATATTGTTTTTTACTTTGGCTGGCACAAGTCTTCATATAAATCTACTCCCCTCTTTAGGATTGATAGGGATAGTTTATATTTTAACTCGTTCAGCTGGACTCTTAGGGGGTGCTCGCCTTGGTGCAATACTTGGAAAATCTGAAGAGAAAATTAAGAAATATCTTGGACTGGGAATTCTCTCTCAAGCTGGGGTTGCAATCGGATTAGCATTAATAGTAAAGCATGAATTTAGAGGACTTGGAAAAGTTGTAGAAGTTATCAATGGGACTAATGTTACTTCTGGGGACAAAATTGGGGCAGCTGTAATAACTACGGTAACAGCAACCTGTATTTTCTTTGAAATTATTGGTCCAATATTAACCAAAATTGGATTAACCAAAGCTGGTGAAATAAGAGAAACATAGAAATTTTTGTCATCAAGGATTGGTCTATGACAGGTACGGGAAAAGAAAGGAAAGTAATAAAATGCCAGAAAGAAAATTGTCTAAAGTTTATGTTAACGATATAAGGGACCTAATTGTTAAGAATCCGTCTACTATAAGCATAGAGGCTTCCCTGGATGATTTGCTTACAAAAATAATTGAGAACCCTGTAACCAGACATGTTTATGTCATAGATGATAATAAAGTCCTAATCGGATCTGTCAGGTTAAACAATACAATTGAATATCTGTTTCCTTTTACCACCATTGCAGCTCAGAAACATAGAACTTTAATTAGTGTGGATCCTTTTGTAAGAATTGAACCTAAAGTTGTAAGGGATATAATGAACGAAGATCCTGCATTTGTATTTGAAAATACCTCCTTGTCTGAAATGGTAAGCATAATTATGAGAGAAAAAATTAATGAACTTCCTGTAGTCAACAAAAAGCGACAGATTATTGGGGAAGTTAATACTCTGGAGATAATTGCTTGTTATCTTAAAAATAAATAGAGTTTATAAGTTTTTCATCATGGATTGGTCCATGACGACCCGAGCAAGGCAACAAGGCTGTCATGGACCATTCCATGACAGATGTTTCATTTTGTCACGGTATGGACCGTGACAACCAAGTGGTAGTCGTATGTTTCATTTTTTTATGTCTGTCCTCTGGGGTTAAAATGGGAGAAGTAAAATGTGTTTAGCAGTTCCGTATAAAATAATTTCAAAAAAAGGTACAAAAGCTATTGCTGATGTTTTTGGAGTAAAAAAAGAAATTGATATTCGCATTTTAGATGATGTAAAAGTTAATGACTATGTATTAGTTCATGCAGGTTTTGCTATACAAAAATTAGACCAAAAGGAAGCAAAAATTACTTTAGATTTATTACGGGAGTTAAGTGAGAAATCAATTTAGGGAGTGGAATAAGATTCATTCCGTTAGGTTATCCGATAAATAAGTGAATGGATTGTCGTGAATACTCTATCTATTAGAGTAAACTATGGAGAATAAATTTACAATTTCCGAATCTGCGAGAAATAGCAAGAATACAAATATGAAAGATTTTCTATTCCACTCCCTGAAAGATAATCCTTATCTTTTAGATTTGCTTGGTCATTTAGATAATTTGCTTTCAAAGCCTCCTTTTTCGGAGTGGACTCCCAATTTTATGGAAATCTGTGGCACGCATACGGTTTCTATTTTAAAGTATGGATTCAGAAATTATTTCAAAGGGAGAATAAATTTTTTAAGCGGTCCTGGTTGTCCTGTCTGTGTTACTTCACAAAAAGATATAGACAAAGTGATTTCACTTGCACAAATGGGAGTAAGAATTGCAACTTTTGGTGATTTGATAAAAGTTCCCGGCAGCAAATCATCTTTGGAAGAGCAAATGGCATTGGGTAAAAAGGTTGATGTGGTTTACAATCCCCTTGATTGTTTGAAGATTGCTGAGAAAACAGATGACGAGGTGGTTTTTATTGCAGTTGGTTTTGAAACTACAATCCCTGTTATAGCAAGTCTTGTGCTTGACGCAATGGAAATGAAATTGAATAACCTATCAATCTTATGTCTTTTAAAAACAATTCCAAATGTGCTTGATTTCCTCCTTTCCAATATTGAATATAATATTGATGGCTTCATTTGTCCAGGTCATGTAAGTGTAATCATAGGAGAACAGCCGTATAAAATTATTTCAGAAAAATATAAAATTCCAAGCGTCATTGCCGGGTTTGAACCAGTTGATATTGGACTAGCTATTGAATCTCTAATCTATCAAATATTAAATGATAATCCTATTGTAGATAATAAATATAGACGAGCTGTAAAAAAGAATGGAAATTTATCAGCAAAAAGATTGATAGAAAAGGTATTTGAAACCGATGATGTTGAATGGAGAGGTTTTGGGAAAATTCCTGCAAGCGGTTTGAAACTACGAAAAAATTTTAGCAAATTTGATGCAGAAAAAAAGTTTAATATTAATGTTAAATCCTCTCCTGAACCTGAAGGATGTATATGCGGTGAAATAATCGCTGGTAAAAAACAACCTGTAGAATGTCCCCTATTTGCAAGAAAATGTACACCTGACACACCAATCGGACCCTGTATGGTCTCCTATGAAGGTGCCTGCTCCGCATTTTATAAATATGGAGAAGAATAGATAAGCCACGAACCTACACGAACTTTCACTAACCAAAATTTTTTATAATTAATTCATGTTTGTTCGTGTAAGTTAGTGTTAGTTCGTGGTTATAATAAAAATTATGGAACGAATATTATTATCTCACGGAAGTGGTGGTAAAAACAGCCGGAGATTACTAAAATTTATCTATGACTGCCTTGATGGTATCGTTATAAATCAAACTGAAGATAGTGGTGTAATATCAATCAATGAAGGAAAATTAGCAATAACAACTGATAGTTATGTAATTGACCCTATTTTCTTTCCTGGTGGTGATATAGGAAAATTATCTATATGTGGAACATTAAATGATCTTGGAATGGTTGGAGCCGTTCCAAAATATTTAACGCTTTCTTTTATGATAGAAGAAAACTTCTCATTTGAAAATTTACAAAAAATTCTTAGTTCTATAAAAATTGAAGCTCAAAAGGCTAACATAAAAATAATTGCAGGTGATACAAAAATAGTTAGCAAAGGCAAATTAGATAAAATTTTCATCAATACAACAGGTTATGGAATTGTTCAGCATTCACAAAATATATCTTCAAAAAATTCTCAACCCGGAGACGCAGTAATTGTTACTGGTGATATTGGTGACCATGGGGCAACAATTATGGCAGTGCGTAACGATTTTCAGTCAGATTTAATTTCTGATTGTGCTTCTGTTGTGCCTTTAATAAAAAAACTAATTGATGAAAATATTAACATCCATACATTACGCGACCCAACCAGAGGCGGTTTGGCTTCAATTTTAAATGAGATAGCAATTTCCTCATCTATAGATATAGAATTAGAAGAAGTAAAAATTCCGATAAAAGATTCTGTGAATGGTATCTGTGATATTCTCGGAATTGACCCACTTTATATGGCATGTGAAGGAAGAGCAGTGATAATCTGTCCTGAAGATGAAGTAAATAAAGTTTTAAAGATACTTAAAAAAACTTCTGATAGTAAAAATGCTTCTCAAATTGGCAAAGTGCTGTCTAAGACTGAAAATCCTCGCGTTTATTTGAAAACATTTATTGGCGCTCGCAGGATTCTACCATTACTTTCTCGTGAGCAGACTCCACGGATTTGCTAATAATAAGTTTTTAACTACTTAACTTGTAATACAAATAGACTATTGAAATAAAGAGGAGGATGCATGAAAATAGGTGCCTGTGGCATAGCTTGTGAAATTTGTTCTCTTTATAAAAAAGGCCTCTGCAAGGGATGCTGCAGTGGCATAGATAAAAACATTTACGCGACAATAGAGTGGATGAGAAAGGAGATTGGCGGATGCTCTTTACTTGAATGTGCACACAAAAGTAAGACTGATTATTGCTTTAAATGTGATAATTTCCCCTGTGAATTACATTATGAAAAGGGTCCTTATAAAAAGGAATTTTTGAATGTGCTTAAACCGTACTTTGCAAAACTCAAGTAATGTTTCCCCGGATACACAATAATTATTTAACGGTATCTTTTAAAGTTTGACAAAAATTTTAAAGGTATCTTTATTTTATCTGTTATAAATTTCATATCATGCCAAAGGCATCATCCACCAGCTGGCGGAGATCCGCCTCTGGTGGAGATCCTTCGGATAAAGTTAATCTGTTTTGAGAAAATAATAGAAAAAACATATTAAAAATTAGCATTAAAATGTAAAACTCGGATTTTTAGAGGAAATAATTATGGATAGATTATTAATTGTTTCAAACAGGTTGCCTGTTATCATTGAAAAAAGGAAGGGTAATTTGAATTTTCGTCCTAGTATCGGTGGATTGTCTACTGGTTTAGGTTCATTCTATAAATCGTATAATAGTCTATGGATAGGTTGGCAAGGTCTATCTTCTGAAAAAGTAAATATGAAAGAAAGGAAGACTATCAAGACAAAATTAATGACAGATTTTGCCAGCTACCCTGTGTTTTTATCCCAGAAAGATATTGAGAAGTATTATCGTGGTTTTTGTAATAGAACTCTTTGGCCTCTCTTTCACTGCTTTACACAATATGTTGTTTATGATAAGAATTTGTGGGAAACTTATAAATCAGCTAACCGATGTTTCCGTGATTCAATTCTGAAGATTGCAAAACCAAATGATGTTATCTGGATACATGACTACCACTTAATGCTTCTCCCTAAACTTATAAGAGAAAAAATGCCTGATGCAAAGATAGGTTTTTTTCTCCATATACCATTTCCTCCTTTTGAAATATTTCATCTACTGCCATGGAGAAAGGAGATTTTAGAAAGCCTTCTGGGTGCAGATCTGATTGGATTCCACATATATGATTATGTATATCATTTTCTTGAAAGTATACATCGGATTTTAGGCTATGACCAAAATTTGGGACAAATTACGACTGATAAACGAGTAGTAAAAGTTGATAGCTTTCCTATGGGAATAGATTTTAAGCAATATGCCAATTCAATACACATTCCAGAGGTTAAAAAAAATGTCAACCGAATTTATAAAAAGGCTGGTAGATGTAAGATAATTATATCTCTTGACAGACTGGATTACACAAAAGGTATACTTCAGCGTCTGGAAGCATTTGATGCCTTTCTTGAGAAATATCCAAAATATAAAGGGAAAGTAATACTCATACATGCATCAGCTCCCTCACGAACAAAGGTTGAATATTATAAGTTACTAAAAAAAAGAGTAGATGAACTCATTGGTAGAATCAACGGAAAGCATGGAACAATCGGTTGGACTCCAGTGTGGTATCTATATCGGTCCTTACCTTTCAATGACATAACAGCTTTATACAATGTTGCAGATGTTGCACTTGTAACTCCTATTAAAGATGGAATGAATTTAATAGCAAAAGAGTTTATCGCTACGAAAGCTGATGGCAAGGGGGTTCTAATTCTTAGTGAGATGGCTGGAGCCGCCAAAGAGTTGGGAGAAGCAATTATAGTAAATCCGAACAACAAAGAAGAGATAGTTGAATCCATAAAAAGAGCCCTGGAAATGCCGAATGAAGAACAAATAGAGAACAATAAAACAATGCAAAAAAGATTGCAGAGATACAATATTGAACGTTGGGCAAAAGATTTTATTGATGGTCTGTCAAATATTAAAGAAATCCAGCAGCAACTTCGTGCAAGAAGTCTTACAGATGAGATGAAGAAGAGGTTAACTGCTGATTATCTTAAAAGCAATAATCGTCTGTTATTATTAGATTACGATGGCGCCCTTGTTCCTTTTGCACCAAGACCTGAAAAGGCAAAACCGGATGAGGAACTGCTAATAATACTTAAATCACTTTCACTTGATACAAAAAATGAAGTGGTAATCGTGAGTGGACGAGATAAAGAAATATTAAAAAAATGGTTTGGCAAGATAAATGTTGGCTTAATAGCAGAACATGGTGCCTGGATTAGAGAAAAAGGGAAGGATTGGGAAACTATAGAGCCATTGCAAAACAACTGGAAAGAAAAAATACTCCCAATCCTTGAGTATTATGTTGATAGAACTCCTGGTGCGTTTATTGAAGAGAAAGAGTTTTCCCTTGTATGGCATTATAGAAAAGTTGATAATAAATTAGCTTTGGTAAGGTCAATGGAGCTAAAGGATGCTCTCCTGCATCTTACCACCAATCTTAATCTTGGTGTCTTAGAAGGAAACAAAGTAATTGAAATTAAGAAGGCAGGTATAAATAAGGGACGTGCTGTGCTAAAATGGATTTCTGGACAGAATACTTTGGGAAAGAAAGGTTGGGACTTTATTCTATCAATTGGAGATGATTTGAGCGATGAAGATGTTTTTGCAGTTCTTCCTGAATCAGCATATTCTATTAAGGTTGGGTTGGGTCTTTCCCGAGCTCGGTTCAATTTAGATTCTGTGAAGGATGTAAGATTATTAATTAAAGAATTAATTTCGTAAGGCGAAGAGCGAAGAGAGTGAAGCGTAAAAGCGTGAATCGGAAGGCAAGAAGCGGCAAATTTCCAAACTTTTTGTTCTATGCTCTCTGAAAATACGCTCTCCGCTTTTCGCTCTACGCTCTACGAAATGAGGTGATATTATGCGCAAATTAGAAGATTACATTGAAATTGTGGGAGATGAAGTTATAGCTAACATATATAAGAAGGCAAAGAAACTTTATGGAAAGCATATTTTAAACATTAATTCTACCTATCAGGGCGGGGGTGTTTCAGAAATGCTTGTCTCACTTGTACCATTGATGAATAACATTGGGCTTGATGCAGGTTGGAGAATACTTCATGGAAGTCCGGACTTTTTCACAATAACTAAAAAATTTCACAATGGGCTTCAAGGTGCTGAAATAAATTTATCAGAGATGAAAAAACGCCTATATACCCAGACGAATGAGAATTTTTCCACTTTTACACATATAGACCACGATTGCGTGATAATCCATGACCCACAACCTCTCCCTCTTATAAGATTTTATAGGAAACGACAACCATGGATATGGAGATGCCATATTGACCTCTCTGAACCTCAAAAGGACCTATGGAGTTTTCTTAAAGGTTTTTTGCTTAAGTATGATGTCATTATTGTCTCAAGTGAGAAATATAAAAAGGCTGAACTCCCAATAGAACAAAGGATTATATCTCCAGCAATTGACCCACTTTCTTTGAAAAATAAAAAACTTGATAACGAAGATATTTTAAAACTTATCAAAAAAGCCTATATTCCAACTGACAAACCTATTATAACGCAAGTTTCAAGAATGGACCAATGGAAGGACCCTGAAGGCCTGCTGGAAGTATTTAATCTTGTGAAAGAGAATATAGATTGCAGATTAGTTTATTGTTATAACACTGCTCCAGATGACCCAGAAGGTATGATGATATACACAAAAGTATATCGTAAAGCAAAGAAATTGATAAAAAAAGGTGATGTAATATTTGTTATTGGTAACAACAATGTTTTTGTAAATGCTGTGCAGAGATTTTCTACAGTAATTGTTCAAAAATCTATCAGGGAAGGTTTTTGTCTTGCAGTTACAGAAGCCCTCTGGAAAGAGAAACCAGTTGTTGCTTCTAATGTAGGAGGAATACCAACTCAAATAAAAGATGGAGAAAATGGCTTTTTGCTTGAACCTATGGATGCAAGAGGATTTGCAGATAGAATTGTTAGAATTCTGCAAAACCCAAAGCTTGGTATAGAGATAGGAAAGAAGGGGAAAGAATTTGTTAGAAAAAATTTTCTCATTATAAGACTTTTGTCAGATTATTTGGACCTGTTAAATGATGTGTTATAATAGATAACGAATATCAGTGTTTGAAGAAGGACCCAAACTCTATGTCACAATCGCATCTTTAGGACATACCTCTACGCAAACCCCGCATTTGATACATTTGTCTTCAATAATTTTGTGAGGTTTTTTTATCTTACCCTCAATCGCATTTACAGGGCATTTTTTGGCACATATAGTACAGCCAATACATTTTTCTTCTATTATTCTTGGTTGAGGGTGTATCCCTATTTTATCAATAATTGCTTTAGTTGGACAAACTGTGGCACAGATACCACAGACTACACATTTATCATAATCTATAATTGCCAAATTATTTTCAATGGTTATGGCACCTACAGGGCATTTTTTGGCACAAATTCCACAACCGATACAGGCAGTTTTGTTGCCACAATTAATTTTTGCGTCTTTGCCTTTATCCAGAGATTTGCAGAGCACATTTACTTTTTTGCTTATAGGGACAAGTTGAATTAAATCTTTAGGGCAAGCATCAACACAGTTTCCACAACCTGTACATTTATTTTCATCTACAATTCTCATATTGTTATCGTCAACAGTTATGGCATCAAAGGGACAGGCTCGGACACAATCATTGTATCCTAAACATCCATATTCGCAGAGATTTTGTCCTTCAGAAAGTATTACTGCAGCCTGACAAGTTTTTATTCCTATATTCTCAAATTTCAGGAAGGTGTTATCTATCCCTCCGCTCTGGCATTGAATAACAGCAATTTTTCTTTCTTTTGTACTTGCCTTTGTGCCTATAATTTTAGCGATTGTTTTAGCGACTTCATCTCCTCCTGGAGCACAAAGAGTTATTTCAGCGCCAGATTTTACAATTGCTTCAGCATAACCAGCGCAGCCAGGGAATCCACAAGCACCACAGTTTGCCCCGGGAAGAACTTCTTCTATTTGCTTAATTTTTGGGTCAATTTCTACATGGAATTTTTTTGATGCAATAGCAAGTCCTATACCAAAAATAATTCCCAAACAGCCTAAAACAATTATTGTTGTCAATATCATCTAAAACTCCTTTTTTGCCACAGACCTGCCCGCCGCTTCGCCTGTCAGCTGAACCCCGATAAAATCGGGGAAGGCGGGCTTTGGCAGGCGGGCACGCGGAGGACACAGAGTTATCTCTTATTTTTATAACTTTTGAAATATTAACATATTATTAATGATCAAACAAGATTTGAAATCTTGTTTTAATCTAATTTCATTCTTTTTTAGCCACGAAATCACACGAAAATTACACAAAAAATAGTATTTTTAATTTTGTGTTTTTTGTTCACCCTTCGCAGTCCCGATATAATCGGGACGGAGAACGAGTGTGTTTTTGTGGCTTATCAAATTTTCAATCCGGAAAAGCCTAAAAATGCCAAAGCCATACAGCCTGCCACCAAGAAAGCAATTGGCATTCCCCTAAGAGATTTTGGTACATTGGCAAATTCTAATCTTTGCCTGATTCCTGCCATCAAAAGTAAGACAAGTGTAAAACCAATACCTGCTGAAATACCATTAACTATAGATTCCAAAAAATTATAGCTTTCGTTTATATTAAGAATTGAAACTCCCAGAACTGCACAGTTTGTAGTAATTAAAGGAAGATAGATACCAAGTGCTTTATATAGAGTGGGAACTGTCTTTTTTATTACCATTTCAACAAACTGCACAAGAGCAGCAATACTCAAGATAAAAGTTATTGTTCGCAAAAATGTGAGATCAAATCCAAAGATGCTTGTTGCAGGATTTAAAAGGAAATTGTAAACCAACCATGTAATTGTAGAAGCCATAGTCATAACAAAAATAACTGCCATTCCCATTCCAAGAGCAGAGTCCAATTTTTTTGAAACCCCAATATACGGACAAAGTCCCAAAAAACGTACAATTACAAAGTTGTTAATAAAAATTGAACTAACTATAATAACAAATAATTTTGAAAATTCCATTTACTCTCCTGATTTATGCTTTCATGCCTGAGGTCATGCCAGAGGCAGATCAACCTCTGGTTGACAGATCCTTAGGATTTATTCTTTATCAGATTAATCAGTCCCATTAGAAGTGCTATTGTAAAAAATGCACCTGGAGGTAGAATTGCAACAATCATCGGTTTATAAGAAGCTGGCAAAATAGATATGTTATAAATTGTTCCCGAACCTAAGAACTCACGAATTACAGCAATTATTACTATAGCCAATGTGAACCCTATACCCATTCCAATAGCATCTAAAATGGATTTTCCTACATTGTTCTTGCTTGCAAAAGCTTCTGCACGACCAAGTATTATACAGTTTACAACTATAAGGGGAATAAAGATTCCCAGACTTTTATGTAAAGATGGCACATAAGCATGCATAACCATATCAACCATTGTAACAAAAGATGCAATCACAAGAATGTAACATGGAATACGGATTTTGTTTGGGATAAAATTTTTTAGAAGTGATATAAATATATTTGAAGAAAGTAGAACAAAAGTTGCAGCAGCTCCCATTCCAATAGCATCATTAACAGATGTACTTACGGCAAGAGTTGGACAAAGCCCCAAAGCCATCACAAAGACAGGATTTTCTTTTATTATTCCTTTAGTGAGTTCACCAAATGCCTTCATTATGCTCCTTAATTAACTTATTTCTTATTAAACTTTTGTTTTAATTTGTTAAATTTTTCTCTTATTGAGTTGGTAACGGTTCTTGTAGTAATTGTTGCTCCTGTTATAGATACAATATTTCCGCCATCTTTATCTACTAAGATTGTTTCTGGATTCTTATTTTTGAATTTTTCTGCAAATCTTGGTTTGGAACAATTAGCGCCCAATCCTGGAGTTTCCTGTTGTGAAACAATTTTGATACCTGTTATCATAAACAATGTATCTATTCCAACAATTGTTTTTACTGTGCTGCTATAGGCATATTTTGAACATTTAAAAATATATCCAACGAGTTCATCCTCACAAGAACCTTCGTAATATAATATGTTATCATTTTTACAAACGGGTTCAAACTTATCAGCCAAAGGCAAAACCTCTTTTCTTGCATTTTCTTCTTCTATTCTATTGTTTTCTGCAATAATAGGGTCAGTTTTATAATAGATTAAAGCTAAAATACTGCCTGCCACTACACAAATTACTAACAGCACTAAAGTTGGTTTTATTATCTCTTTAATTTTTTTCCTTTGATATTGGAAACTTGATACTTGATATTAATTTTTGAATTTTTTTGACAGGATTAACTGGATTTACAGGATATTTTTTTATCTTGTCTATCCTGTCCGTCTGGGAGCCAAGACCAATAGATCCTGTCTAATAAGAAAGGAAATTTCTAGGCGATCCGGTTAATCCTGTCAAAAAAATTCCGCCAAACTCGGCTAATTTAAAATTCCGTATTTTTTCAACAACAAATTCCACTCCTCAGAAAACGATTGTCTGTGGTGATGCTCCGTCTGGTTTTTGATGTATCTTTTTACTCTATTGTACTGAGAAGCACTAACTGAAAATGCTCCATATCCTCTCTGCCAATTAAAATGCATGGATAATATCCGATTCTCGTTTATATAGTGTGCGGATTCACCTTTCAGAGTTTTTACAATATCTTTTAACATCCTATCTGATGGTAATTCAATTAGACAATGTAGATGTTCTGGTTGGATATTAAGAATTTCAAGAATAATCTCATTCTTCTTTGCATATTCAATAATATGATGGTGTATTTCAGGTGCAATTTCTGGTTTGATGACTCTTACACGATTTTTGGTTGACCATACTAAATGTATCCAGATTTTTGTATATGAATGTAACATAACATCCTTTCTATTGGAAACCATTAAAATGGTTGTATGATCGGGGTGCGTAACCCTTATCCACCACAATAAATTGTGGTGCTAATCTAATCCTATTCTTCCAAAAATTTAGGGAATTAGGAATAGCACCCAATTTCAATTGGGTGTAAATAAAATGAGCACAACACCCAACCGTTTCAACGGTTTCTCCTTCTATTTTTTATTATAATTTAATCTTTATTTATTTACCAGTTTTCCGCCAAAGGTGGATCCACCTCTGGTGGACAAGTTTCTAGTCTCAAGTTTCTAGTCTCAAGTTTCAATTTTTCTATATCCGAAGGGTTTTTGAGGTGTTAATCTATCAATCAAAGGCACTGCAATATTCATAATTAAGATGGAATAAGAGACCCCTTCTGGATAGCCACCCCAGAGTCTTATCATTACAGTAATAATTCCACATCCTATGCCAAAAATCAACCTGCCCTTTTTCGTTACTGGTGATGTAACCATATCAGTAGCCATAAAAAATGCACCCAAAATAAGTCCACCAGAAAATATATGGAATAGAATCGGCCCTGAGAATAAACCATCAATGCCACCTAATATCCAGCTTAGAATTGCAGTAGTTCCGATATAACTCACAGGAATTCGCCACTCAATGTAATGTTTATAGACCAGGAAGGCAGCACCGACAATGAGTGCACCAGCAGAGACCTCACCAATACATCCACCTATATTTCCCCAGAAAAGATTTTTTATATAATCTAAAGATGACAAACTATGAAAAACTGTGTGTGCGGAATCTCCAGCTACTCCGCCTATGATATCATTTCTGATTTGTTGAGCTAAATTCAAAGGTGTCGCAGAAGTTATTAGGTTTTGAAGATATGCACTTCCACCAGGAATAATATTTGTCTTAAGACCAGAAATTGTAGATACCCCAAGTTTTGCCATTTTAGATGTCCAGCCGGTTGTCATTTGTACAGGCCATGAAGCCATTAAAAATGCTCTGCCAAGGAGAGCCGGGTTAACAGGATTATATCCCAAACCACCGAAAACTTGCTTGCCAATTATGATTGCAAAGGCTGAGCCAATTATTGGAAACCAAAAGGGTGCTTCAGGTGGAAGGTTAAAAGCTAAAAGCAACCCGGTGATGACTGCACTTCCATCTGATATTGTAACGGGTTTTTTCATGAATAACTGTGTTAAACCTTCTACAACTACAGCAGATATAACACCCAATGCAGTTAGCCAAATTGATCTTAGACCAAAAAATATATATGCGGCTACTAAAGCTGGCATAAGGGCAATTACAACTGACCACATTACTCTTTTTACATTTACATTTTCATGTAGATGCGGGGAAGATGAAATTTTTAATTGATTCACCTTTTAACCTCCAAAACATTTGAAACGTGAAACTTGAAATTGGAAATTTGCTTCCTGTTTTTTGCTTTTCCAGTATCAAGTTTCAAATTTCTATTTTCAAGTTTCATTTCTTTTTTATTAGTTTTCCTACTTCTAACTTACCAAGTTTTATCCATTGAATAATTTGAATATGAGAAGGGCAAACATAAGAACATGAGCCGCATTCCATACAATCTAATATGTTTAATTTTTGTGCAAGAGCATAATCATTGTTTTTTACATTTTCAACAATAAATGTTGGAATCAAATTCATAGGACATGCGTCAACACAGCGGCCGCAATGCAAACAGGGTTGTTCGGCGGTATCTACGATCTCATCTTTGCCAAATAAAACAATTCCTGATGTGGTTTTTGTAATGGGGGTACCCATATTCGGAATTGCAAATCCCATCATTGGACCACCAGAAATTAGCTTTGCAATTTCTTCAGTTGTACCGCCACAATGTTCAATCAAATCTGACATTGGAGTCCCGATTGAAACTTTCAGATTTTTGGGGTTTTTGACAATAGCGCCAGTGACTGTGGTAATTCTCTCTATGCATGGTTTTTTATATCTTATTGCTTCATAAATTGCAAGTGCTGTTCCTACATTTTGGACAACCACGCCAACATCCATAGGAAGTCCACCAGCTGGTACTTTTCGTCTTGTTGTTGCATATATAAGCTGTTTTTCGGCACCTTGAGGATATCGCAAATGCAGTGGAACAACATTTATATTTTTCTCATTTTGCAATTTATTTTTCATTAATTTTATTGCGTCTTTTTTGTTTAATTCAATACTTATATATCCTTTTTTGGCATTTAAGATTTTCATTATGATTTTCAATCCAGATATAATATCCTCAGATTTTTCTAACATCAATCTATGGTCAGCAGTTAAATAAGGTTCACATTCTACACCGTTTAGAATTACAGTATTAATTAGCTTGCCTTCTGGTGGAGAGAGTTTTACATGGGTGGGAAACCCAGCACCGCCCATTCCGCAGATTCCGGCTTCTCTAATATGGTTTTTCATCTCTTCACCTGACATATCCATATAGTTTTCATCATTCTCAAGACCATCAATCCACTCATCTTTGCCATCATTTTGAATTTCAACAGCTCTTTGAACTGTGCCAAGGGGATGGGGATAATTTTCAATCTTCGTTACCTTGCCAGACACCGAACTGTGCATAGGTATAGAGACGAAGCCTCCAGCTTCAGATATTTTTTGTCCTTTTTTGACCAAATCCCCTACTTTCACAATTGGCTTTGAAGGAGCACCGATATGCTGACTTAGATGAATGATAACCTTATCTTGTGCTGGGAAATCTTCTATTGGTACTTTATTAGAGAAATACTTAAAATCGTGTGGATGAACTCCACCTTTAAAAGTCTTTGCTTTCATTCTTTCCTTTAATAAATTATTTAACCACAAAGTTCACTAAGAACACAAAGAAAAAATTTATATTAATAAATAACTTTGCGAGCTTCCTGCCCCGTTAGATAATTTTCATAATATCTAGCGAAGTTTATTCATTGCGATAATTATATCCGATTAGATAATAATCATCTAACAGGATGACTATCTAACGGGGTGAATGTCCTTTGTGGTGAAAAATTTTACTCAAAGATTGCTTTAACAAAGTCATTAGCATTAAATTCTCTAATATCTTCTATCTGCTCCCCAATTCCAATGGCTTTAACTGGAATGTTCAAACTATCCTTTATCCCCAATGCAACTCCCCCTTTGGCAGTTCCATCTAATTTTGTAAGAATAACGCCTGTAATAGGGATTGATTCCACAAAACTTCTAGCTTGCTGAACTCCGTTTTGACCCGTTGTAGAATCAATTATTAGATAGCTTTCATGGGGAGCATCTGGAATTATCTTTTTTATGGTTCTGACATTTTTTTCTAACTCTCTCATTAGATTAGTTTTAGTATGCAATCGTCCAGCAGTATCAATCATTACTACATCATAATTCTGAGCCATAGCAGAATGAAGGGCATTAAATATCACTGATGATGGGTCAGAGCCGTATTTCTGGCTAATCATATTTACACCAATTCTTTTTGCCCAGATTCCAAGCTGTTCAATTGCTGCGGCACGGAATGTATCTGCAGCAACAAGTAGAACTTTTTTGCTTTGCTTTTTAAATTTATTTGCTACTTTTGCAATAGTGGTTGTTTTGCCAACCCCGTTGACGCCTACGAAAAGGATAACGAAGGGCTTTTTATATGCAGAAAAATTTATTTGTTGAATCTCTTTATACTCGTCGTTTAAAATTTTTATTATGATATTTTCTAAATTATTAAAAACATCATCTTTATTTGTAATTTTATTTAAGCGAATTTCGTTTTCAAGGTTAATTATTATTTTGTTTGTTACTTTTAAACCAATATCAGCCTGGATAAGAATATCTTCAATGTTCTCAATCAACTCTTCATCTACTTTGCCACAAATATGGATTGCTTCTATAATTCTTTTAACAAATGAATTATGGGTTTTTGCTAACTTATATTTTAAACTGCTAATAACTTTCAATTTGCTCTCCAATCATGCCAAAGGCAGATCCTTCGGAAAAATTTACCGTAAATTTGTCAGTAAAAAATATAAATCAAGTTTTTCTCATGTAAAAATTTTTGCCTACTTTTTCCATTTTCAGATCTGCTATTACGAACAGAACTGTATCTATAAGGTCAAGTAATCCATTACAACATACTGGTGCAATATTATCATCTGTTTTGTTTGTCCTCCTTCTCTTAGCTTAGAGCTATGGTTAGATTACAGAGGTTAGATATTCTTCAAGTGGTGGGTGGTACAGGATTTGAACCTGTGACCCCTGCGATGTGAGCGCAGTACTCTACCGCTGAGCTAACCACCCGAATTTAATCATTTTTTCTGGGATTTGAAAAACATTACATAAAAAAGACGAATTGAGACCAAAATGAGTGCAATAATTAGCCAGATATAATTTATCTTCGTAACTGCAGGAATCAATTTTATCAATATGAGCATAACAATCATAGCAGCCAATTGAGCTAATTTCAAGTCCCACCAGGTGAAGAACTTGATTCTCTTATTAAAATATTGGAAGATATTATTCATTTTTTCTCTGAAAACACCTTCAAATAAACGCTCCAACACTCCCGATATATCGGGATAATGGTGTTTATTATTCTCATATAAAGATTTCATAGTTAAAAAAACAGTCTCCGCGAAAGCGGGGATCAAATCCTGCCCGTCTTGGCTCGGCACCAAGCCGAGACAGGATAGGATAGGATAGGTTTCTTTATTAGCTCTTTATATTTAATAATTTTCATCATCCTATCCTTGGCGTCCCGATTATCGGGACATGTCTGTTTCTTTTTTGACAGGGCGAAGTCCCGTTCCCGTGGACGCAGGGGTATTCGGGATGAAGCCGAATTTTTATTCTTTCTCGCTAGCGTATTGCGGCTTGTGCAGCGGATAATCTTGCGATTGGCACACGATACGGTGAGCAGCTTACATAATCAAGTCCAACCTGATGGCAGAATTCAATGGAACCTGGCTCCCCGCCATGTTCTCCACAGATTCCTATGATTAAATTTGGATTGGCCTTTCTTCCTTTTTCAACAGCGATTTTAACCAATTGCCCAATACCTTGTCTGTCAAGAACCTGGAAAGGGTCTTTCTCATAGATACCTAATTCTACATATTCTTTCAGGAATTTACCCGCATCATCTCTTGAAAATCCGCAACCCATTTGAGTCAAATCGTTAGTACCAAAGGAGAAAAACTCAGTTTTTTTTGCAATCTCATCTGCCACAAGGCAGGCTCGTGGAATTTCAATCATTGTGCCAATTGTATAGTGAATTTCAACACCACATTCTTTAAAGATTTTGGCAGCAATTTTTCTTGCACTTCGTTCAAGAATAGTAAATTCTTTTACATTTCCAACAAGTGGAATCATAATTTCTGGTTTTACATTAATACCCTTTTTCTTCAAATAGCAAGCTGATTCAATAATTGCTTCTACTTGCATCTTGTAGATATCTGGAAATGTTATTCCTAATCTACATCCACGATGACCAAGCATAGGATTGAATTCATACAATTGATTAATTTTTGTTTTTATTTTTTGAACTGATTTATTAAATTTTTTTGAAAGAGTTTTAATTTCCTCGTTATCCTCTTTTGAAGGAAGGAATTCATGAAGTGGAGGATCTAATAACCTGATTGTAACAGGTAAACCTTCCATAGCCTGAAGAATTCCTTTGAAATCTTCAACCTGCATCTTCTTAAGTTCGGATAGAGGAAAAGTTCTTTCTTCAGGGTTTTCAGCTAATATCATTCCTCTTACAAAATCAATTCTGTCAGCTTCAAAGAACATATGCTCTGTTCGGCAGAGGCCAATTCCAACAGCACCGAATTTTCTTGCCACCGTTGCATCTTGGGGTGTATCTGCATTCGCATGCACTTTTAACTTACTTACATCGTCAGCCCATTTCATAAGAATCTCAAAGTTATCTGAGAGTTCAGGAGAAGTGGTGCCGACCTCACCCATTATAACCTCTCCTGTGCTTCCATCCAGAGATATGTAGTCTCCTTCATGAATTACCTTGCCTTTAGCCATAAATTTCTTCTGTTCAGGGACGATGTTGACATCACCACATCCAGCTACGCAACATTTTCCCATTCCACGAGCTACGACAGCGGCGTGCGAGTTTGATATCAATAATGGCGTATACATCTTTGTAAAAACTATAAAGTTTTTATCAATCTCATTGTTTGAATCAACTTCAAAATTATATACAAAAGTCCTTTCTCCTTCACTCGTTTTTATAGCTCGCATCATTCTTAAATCAGAGGATAAAATTGATTCAAGTTTCTGTTTGTCTTTGCAAAGAGAAAGGATATCTCGTTTTATCTTTCTACTATCAAACAATAGATTTCTTTTTATAGCCTCTTTTACCCTTCCCATATAATTTACATCATCAGATATATCAGAAAACAATTGCTTAATAGAAAACAGTTTTGTCCCTAAAATCTTTTCTTTAGTAACACCCTTGACCCTCTTTGTATACTTAAGAATATCATCCAGCCTTTCTAACAGAATTATGTTATAGATATTTCTGTTAACAGTAATATTAGGCATTATCCCGAGTTTCAAACAAGCTATTACAACACCCTGATAAACATGCTCTTTTGAAGCAAATATCTGAATCCTATTATTATGAAATGTTCCGTCACCATCAATTACACCAGCCAAAAAATTAAATGTTGACGACTCATCTAAATTCATTATCCAGGGCTCAATGTTTTGACTTATTTTGTTTAGAACAATAGCTGGTTTAATACTATGGCATATAAGGTCCAATACTTCACCATGTATATGTCTGCCATTTATACAAGTATCAGAGGTTTTATTTCTCCTTGACATTTTCTTATCAAACACATCTTTGAAATACGAATTCACAGTTTCAATAAATTCCTTTTTCTCATTTGTTTCTTTCTGTGTAAATGTAACGCTTCCCTTTGTTTCTCTAACCTGTATGCAACCATCACTAAATATAGCTCCTGCCAAGTAAGCCAATTTATCATTATTTGATTGTGTATCCAAAGATGGAATTTTATCTACGGCACACACAAATTGATTTTTATCCAAAATATCTATAATTGGTTTTTTTATCAATTCTCTATTCTCAAATGTGAGCATCTTATGGTCAGGTGTTATTTTCAATACATTTCTTTCGGAACGACCTGTCTGTGATACAGAAATTTCAATAACATCTGATATTCTTCTGCCAGCAGATACTATATTCTTCCATTGAGTCTTCATAGTTTTACTATCAAAAGAAAGTATCTTAAACTGTTCTCCATCCTCTGTCATTTCAAAAACTTTCTCTGCTTTCCAAAAGCCTTTATCTGTTAATAGTAAAGAATCTCCACCGATACACGTCATTCCTCCGTGTGCCGTCAATATTCCTTGTGCCGCATCCATACCAGCAATATCTTCAGGGGAAGTTTCAATTCTGACCAGAATGGTTTTCTCATTTCGTTCTTTCCATTTAACTGCATCTTCGGCAAAGAAGACCACTTTACCAACGGCAGCGCCAGGTGAGGCTGGCAGACCCTTTGCAAGAAATCTCCCTTCATCAACAGCTTTCTTTTTCTCATCTGCACTGAAACTAGGGTGAAGTAGCTGGTCTAATTGTTCAGGTTGAATTCGCATTAAGGCGGTATCTTTTGAAATCATCCCTTCTTTGACCATATCTACTGCAATTTTAACTGCTGCTTTTGTAGTCCTTTTTCCTGTCCTTGTCTGCAAAAGGTATAATTTTCTATTTTGTATTGTAAACTCAATATCTTGCATATCTTTATAATGCTTTTCTAATTTGTCTTGAATTTTATAGAGATTCTGATAAACTTCTGGCATTAATTCTTCTAAGGATGGATATTTTTCTTTTCTAATCTTTTCAGAAATATTATTATTTTTTGCCCAATCCTCCGAGTTTTCTTTTGTAATATGTTGAGGGGTTCTGATTCCGGCCACAACATCTTCGCCCTGTGCATTAGCTAAAAACTCGCCAAAGAATTTGTTTTCTCCATTTGATGGATTTCTTGTAAAAGCAACGCCTGTTGCACACTCTTTTCCCATATTTCCAAAAACCATTGCTTGTACATTTACAGCCGTTCCCAGCAGTCCAGTTATTGAATTAATCTCTCTATATTTCCTTGCTCGCTTATTATTCCACGATTTGAAGACAGCTTCAATTGATAACCAAAGCTGTTTTTCGGGGTTCTGTGGGAACTCTTTACCCAGATCATTATGATACAACTTTTTGAACTCATCTACAATATATTTGAAGTCATCACCGGTAAGCTCAATATCAAGTGAGATGTTTTTACTACTTTTCACAATAGAGATAATATCTTCGAATTTTTCAGATTCAATTCCAAAGACCACATTTCCAAACATCTGAATGAGTCTACGGTATGCATCCCAGACAAATCTTAGGTTATTGGTTAATTTTACTAAGTTTTCAGCAACTTTATCATTTAAACCAAGATTAAGAATAGTATCCATCATACCAGGCATAGAAACAGCGGCGCCGGAACGGACTGAAAGCAGGAGTGGATTAGAAGGGTCGCCAAACTTCTTATTAATTGCGTTTTCTAATTTTGCTAAGTTTTCCTCAACTTCTTTCGTTAGTTTTTCAGGATAGGAATATTTATTTTTATTAAAGTAATCACACACTTCTGTTGATATTGTAAAGCCGGGTGGTACAGGTATTCCGAGGTTAACCATTTCTGCTAAATTTGCGCCCTTACCACCTAAAAGATTCTTCATTGTTCGGTCCCCATCAGCCTTGCTGCCGCCAAAGAAGTATACATACTTATTCATCATTCTCCTTTCCTGTTTAGTGAATTGAAATTGAAATATTAATTAATTTACTAGTTTACTATATAATTTATTCTTTTTAATATAGTTTTCCACAATTTTAGGTACTAATCCATCAACTGATAAATTTTTGGCAATATTGCTTCTTATCATATTTGATGATATATCAATTAAAGGCGTATTTACAAATTTTAGTTTATCGTAATATTCAAGATTTGTCCATGATTTTTTTGAATTTACATTCCTGGTCAGGACGATAAATTCTGCATATTTGAAAAGTTCTTTGTATCTATACCATTTTTTGAGTTCTGGAACATTATCTTCTCCAATTAAGAAGAACCTATACGCTTCAGGATACAGTTTTTTTATGGTTTTTAATGTATTATATGTATATGTCGGTTGATTGTCAAATCTTTTCTTTTCAAGTTCAACAACTTTAAAGTGCGTATATCCTTTTAGTGCTAATTTAAGCATTGTCAATCTATGAATATAATCAGCAGAAGCCTTTTTAAGAGGTGGATTGCCAGAAGGGATGAAAAGTATTAAATTAAGATTCAATTTTTTTGAGCAAGATTCAGCCACTTTTAAATGACCAAAATGGATGGGGTCAAAAATTCCTCCTAATATTCCTAGTCTCATTACTTATCGGTCTCGTCGCCTCTGTCTCGGCTTGGCGAGCCAAGACGGGCAGACGGATTAGATAAATACTTTTCTATATTTTTAATAAATGGATGTTCTGGATATTTCAAGGCAAATGTTTCTGATATCTTAGTAAGTGAATCCCAATCCTTTTTCTTGCTATAAATTTTAGCAGCAAGAATTAAGGATTTCTTGTCAATCTCTCCATTTGTATTCTCATTGAATATTTCACTTAAATACATAAGTGCCGCATTATAATATTCCATTTTATAATAAATATAAGCGTTTTCGTACTTTTTTTCTAACAATTTATCTTTACATTTATTTAGAGCATCAAGGGTTTCAGCCTTCTTTTCCGAATATGGATATTTTGAGAGAAAATATTCAAACTGCTCTATTGCTTTCCTCGTTTCTTCCTGATTATAACAAGAAGGGAGAGAGAGTTTAAACCAGCTCATTCCTATCATAAATTCTGAATTTTCTGAATATCTTGAAACAGGAAAGAGTCGGAGGAGCTCCTCATATTCAAAAATGGCGTCTTCATAAAGTTTTAGATTATAATAGCAGTTTGCTAATTGATATTGAGCTTTTTTCACAAGAGTATCACCTTTGCTTTCAAATGTTATTTTTTCGTAGATTTCTTGTGCAAGATGATATTTTTTTCTGGAATAAAGTTCATCTGCGGTTTTAATTTGTTGCTCAACATTCATTTCTGAAATAGGGATTTTGTGCGCACAACCTATGAGCACTAACAATAAAAGAAAAAAAATTCTTTTCATATTAAAATATTATCCTTTAAATATATTCTGATTAATTTCAAAATCCTAATCCCCGATTAAATCGGGGATAAAGTTTTGCAACCTAAATGTCAAATTCATTTTTTCTGCTTTGATTTTATTTGTCATTTGCCCATCAGTGCTAGATTTTCCTGTTCTCCGTAGTCCCGATATAATCGGGACGAAGGATGAATCGAAACCCCGTCTCGGAGCTGGCGGATCATTAGAAATTAGATATTTGTAATTAGTTATTCAAGTTTCGCAAGAATGGAAATTATCTGGCTACGGCTTGACTACGCCAATCAGTCACGGCAAGCATGCCTTGACGGAGACGAGCTGAATAAATTATATTTAACTTTTTGTAATATCTCATGCGAAAATTGAGTTATCTATTTTCTAATTGCATTATTTTATCTCTGACAATATTCATTCTTTCGTAATCCGGAAAATGCTTTTGAATTTCTCGCAATTGTGTTAACGCACCTTCGTATTCTCCCATATCAGAAAGGCAAAATGCAATTTTTAGTTTGGCATCCACGACTTTTTCTGATTTTGGATAATTAATCACTACTTTATCAAAATGGAAGATTGCTGTTTCAAACTCTTCTAAGGAATAGTAACATTCACCTATCCAATATTGAGCATTAACCGCTAAGGTATTATCCGGGAACTTTTTTATAAATTCAGTAAATTTTGTAATACTTGTTTGAAATTCCTTATCAAGATAAGAATTTCTTGCTTCCTGATATAACTTTTCAAAAGAGACTTCCTTTTGTCCTGAAGATATTGGTTTGCTTTCTGCTTGTAAATCATTAAGAATTTCTTGCTGAGAAGAAACTTTTGAATTGATATTATTCAGTTTGGACTCTAACATAGAAATTTTTGATTGAATGATTTCTATTGCTACTAACTTATCCTCCATACTTTTGATGCTTTGTGAATGTGAGTCTTTTATATCTGCGATTAACTTGGTATTATTATCTGCCATTACAGAAAGAGAGTCAATTTTTTGGTAGTTGTTTTCTACAATAGTATACAGTTTTTGAAATTGGATGCCTCGGGAACATTGTGCAAGAATAATTAATGTGAGAGGTAATATAAAGAGTATCTTTTTCATAAAATCTCCTTTTATTTTAATGTAAAGAATGCTTTATATGCTTTATAAGTAGAATATAGATCTGCTTTACTAGCAATCTCAAAGGGGGAGTGCATAGCCAGGATTGGAGGTCCACAATCAATTACATTTGCTCCGTATTCAGCCATAAATTTTGCGATAGTGCCACCTCCACCAATATCAACCTTTCCGAGTTCACCAGTTTGCCATACGATTTTATTTTTATTAAAGAGATTTCTAATTTTAGCCACAAATTCAGCATTAGCATCACTTGCACCTCTTTTCCCTTTAACTCCAGTAAATTTTGTCATGCAAATCCCATAACCAAGAAGAGCAGCGTTTTGTTTTTCATGTAAATTTGCAAAAGAGGGATTAATTGCTACACTTACATCTGCAGAAATGATATTGGAATTTAAGAGTACTTTTCTTAAAATTTTGCTATTATCCTTACCGGTAAAGTCAATCAGATCAGCAATGAAATCTATTATAAAACTGGACTTTGCACCTGTATTCCCCTCACTACCGATTTCTTCCTTATCAGCCAGAAAAACTACTGATGTCATTTCATTATCTTCTCCGCCAGATGCAACTCCTTCTGATAAATCTAAGATCGCTCTTAAAGAAGTATAAGCACAGATTCTATCGTCATGTCCATATCCTCCAATCATACTGCGGTCTATGCCTACATCTTTAGTTGGAAATGCAGGCACGATTTCTAATTCAGCACTGATAAAATCTTCCTCTGAGATTCCATATTTCTCTTGTAAAATATTTAAACAGTTTAGTTTAATTTTATCTTTCATATCTTTGTCCGGATAGGGAATGGAACCGAATAATAAAATAAGTTTATCAGCATCAATTGCTTCACCGATTTTTTTCTCATACTGTTCTTTAGAGAGATGTATTAATAAATCGGCAAAAGTAAACACAGGGTCGTCTTTCTTATCACCAATAGAAATTTCTATTTTTTCACCATTTTCTTTCACAACAACCCCATATATTGCAAGAGGAATTGACATCCACTGATATTTCTTGATACTACCATAATAATGAGTATGCATTAGAGCTAATCCCGTATTTGAGTCTTCATATAAAGGAACTTGTTTGAGGTCAACTCGTGGAGAATCAATATGTGCGACAATGAGATTGAAACCCCTGCTTATATTTTGTTTACCCAGTTTAGCAATAGCAATATTTTTTCCTCTATTTATTTTATATAGTTTATTTGAGTTTTTAGGGGTTTTATCACCGATTTCAACAAAACCGTCTTTTATCAAGATTCTTTTTGTGACATCAACAACTTTTCTTTCCGTTCTTCCTTCATCAAGAAAATTACGATATCCTTTTGAGAATTCATAAGCTTGTTTTTGTTCAGTTTTTGAGGCTTTTTCCCAAAAGCATTTTCTTTTGTAAGCTAATTTTTTTTCTAATTTTTTACCCTTGTTTTCCTTTTCAGCCATCACATCTCCTTGTTAGTTTATAATCAATTTTTCATCCGAAAATATGCCACATATTACATACCCTGTCCTCCGATTTCATCGGAGTCCACCCCTCTCCCGCCAGAGGACGGACAGGCAAGAGGGGATTTTTTTAATTCCCCTCTATTAAGAGGGGAAATCCCGATTTATCGGGAAGGGGTGTGTATCTTCATTCTCCTTTGCCTGCCCCGTTAAATTTTTTTCTATTTAATGGGGTGTTTCTATTTGATTTCGGGACATGTAGGTTTCATTAAATTTTTGAAGCAATTGCTTCTGCCATATCCAGGGTAGAAGAATTTCCGCCCATATCATAAGTTCTTACTTTGCCTTCACGAAGAGTTTCTACTATTGCAGATTCTAATTTATTTGCTAATCCCTTTTCTCCTAAATAGTCTAACATCATTTTGATACTTAAAATCATAGCAGTTGGGTTTACTTTGTATTGTCCAGCATATTTCGGAGCACTTCCGTGTGTTGGTTCGAAAAGAGCAAAATTTTCACCGATATTTCCACTTGCAGCAAAGCCCAAACCTCCCACTAATTGTGCACAAAGATCCGATATTATATCGCCAAACATATTTGAAGTAACAAGAACTGAATATTTTTGTGGATTTTTTATAAGCCACACTGCCATAGCATCAACATTTACTTCCTGGAACTGAATATGTGGATATTTTTGTGCTATTTTTCTTGCCTCTCGTATCATTAATCCGCTTGTTTCCCTGATTACATTTGGTTTTTCAATAACAGTAACAGATGGGCAATTGTGCTTATTAGCGTATTTAAATGCAGCATTTACGATTTTTCTGCAGGCTTCACGAGAAAATATTCTGCAGGAGAGTGCTAAATCTTTCTGGGGAATTTTACTGAATTTTTTCATTTTTGGATGGGTCTTTATCAAAGCATAGTAAACCTCATCAGGTAAAGGATGATACTCAATGCCAGAATAAAGTCCTTCAGTATTTTCTCTAAAGACAATAAGGTTAATATCCTCTCTATAAACTAAAGGATTTCCAGGATATGCTTTGCATGGTCTTTGATTTATATAAAGATTAAATAGTTGTCTAAGGCGAACAATAGGGCTTGAGTACACATATCCTTTATTTTGCAATTCAGGGGCAAGTTCATTTTCTGCCTCTTCCTTTGGTTTTGAAGTAATAGCACCAAACAGAGTGCAGTCAACAGTTTTTAGCATCTCTATAGTGCGTGTTGGTAATGGATTTCCTTCTTTACACCAGAATTTCCAGCCTACATCACCAGGGATATATTCAGCATTTAGATTGATTTTGTCCAAAATAATTTTTCCAGCTTCCATCACATCATTTCCTACGCCATCCCCTGGAAGCCATCCGATACGGTATTTACTCATCCTTTCGCCTCTAATATTTTATGTTTTTAATTTTATACCTAATTATTCCTGCCGGGACTTTGACCATTACTTTTTCATCTACTTTTTTGCCTAATAATGCTCTGGCAATAGGGGAGTTACAGGAAATTTTTCTAATTCCTGTTAGTGATTTATCCCTAACGGAGCTAATACTTTTTTCTTTTCCTGTTTCATCCTCACCCACAATTTTGTATCTAACATTTGTATTTTTGTTTAAGCTAATCAACTCAACTTCTGCGCCAAATCTAACTTCATTTTTGTTGATTTTATCTGAAGTGATAATCTTAAGAGTAGCAATTTTTTGTTGTAGTTTTGCAATTTCCGTCTCTATAAAGCGCTGTTTTTCCTTTGCAGCGTGATACTCTGCATTTTCACTAAGATCTCCAAACTGACGAGCAATAGCAATTTGCTTTATAATATTCGGTCTTTCATTTTGGATTAAATGATATAATCTTAATTTTAATTTTTCAAATCCTTGCTTTGTGATGTATTCTTGTGCCATTATTTTTTCTTAATTTTTGCAATATTTTTATTCGCAATAACAGCTGCTTTTCTGATTCTAATATTACCACTTTTGTTCCACCTCTCAATAAGCTGTCTAATTATTTTTGAATCCTCAGTTACAGCAGAAGCTAATATCTCAATGAAATTTGGATTATATGTATATTGGTAGTTGTTATAGATTTCTTGGTATAATTCAGGATTAACTTTGAATATTTTTTTCAATATCTTGATGTTGCCAGCACGGATAGATTGATTTTCCGAATTCCAGAAGGATTCACAATTTTCGAAAATATCTTTTGCTTTCTCTTTGTTTATTTTGATGTAATTACTTAAAGATTTGAATATATTTTCAATAATATATTTATTATTATTTACTCTAAGCCATTCAATGAGTTCATCAATATATTTTTCAGGATACTTTTTTAAAAGAGGAAATATTATATTGTCAAATATCTTTCTTAGACTGCTTTCATCTTCAGTTGCTTTAACCAAGTCAATTAACATTTGGTCATATTTTCCTGGATTTTTTAGAGCGACCTTTTGCATAATTATATTAAAGATTTTCTTCCCAACATCCCCTTTATTTTTTTGGATGAATTGAAGGAAATCAATAAATTGGTCTGGTTTTCGTGAAATTATCTTTGCTAATTCTTTTGCAACAAAGGTAGATACATATTGAGGAATTTCTCCATTAACCCTTTCTGGATATGCATTATATATGATTTCAAAGTCGTAATCCCTATTTGGAATTTTATTATTTAAAAAATCTTTACAGTCTTTTTTTAGCCTTTGTTGCCAATCATAAGATATCATATAAAATACCTTTCGTGCTGGTTGAATCAGTTGAATCAGTTCAACTAATTCAACCAGTTCAACTCAATAGGTTTCTTATTTAATAATTCCAATTTTACCTTTTTTAACTTTGTCGTTATATTTTATCAAATAAAAATAAATTCCGGATGCCACTTTTTTTTCTGAAGAGTTGCAAAGGTTCCATTCTGCAGTATTGTATCCTTCTGTAAGATTGGAAGTAGTAATTTTTTTCACAGGTTCTCCAGCAAAATTGTAGATATATATATTAGCCTTTCCAGAGGTGGGCAAATTTTGGAAATATAATTTATTTTGATTAGCCAGAACCGGATTCGGAAACACTTCAACCGCATCTAAATTTTCGATAGGAATAGATATCTTAACAATATTTTTTCCTGGCAAGATTATGTTTCCTGACAAATCTTCAATATTACTGACTTTGATAAAGTATGATTTTCCTATTGGTTTTAGCGGTATTGAAAGTTTGATAATGACCTTATTATTATTATCGTCATAACTAACGCTGATAACTTCACATTCTTCTACTTCTTCAGGAAAGATTAACTCATAATTTTCTATGTTTATAGCAGAAGATTGTTTTATGCTTTCACTAAATGTAAGTTGAATTTCCTTTTTAGTAAGATATGTGCAATCTTTAATATATGGTCTGGTAACATCTTCTTCATAAATGAATGTAGCAATTGTATCTTGCATAGGTGTATGATAAAGACTTTCAAGGTATTTGATTTTTATTGTATATGGAGAGTGTTCTTCGCTGAATAAATGGCTGAAACCTAATAGGATTCTTTTCCTACTCTGACCCAGAACAGCAGATTCTGGATATCCAAAGTTTTTAATTTTATAGTTTGCTATATTCAAGCAAGATTCATTCAAAGGTTCTTTAAAGTCAAGCTGAATAGAATTGAGAGAAATCATTTTTATTGAGTCAAGTATTGGTGGGGCAGATGGGACTGCTAATTTTTTTAATGTCTTATAGCCTTCAATTCCATTTTTTATTGCGGAAGCCTGGTAGAAATAAAAACTATCTGCAAAGACGCTTGTATCAATAAATGTATTGATTGTATCATCAAGAGAAAATGATATTGAATCAAATGATGAAATGCGATAGATTTTGAATGAATCTATATCTGAAATAGAACGCCAATTTAACCTAATAGAATTTTTATTTATAGGTATTGCTCTAAAATTTTGTGGAATTGGCACATCAACTATATCCTCAGGATAATGATAAAGAACTAATCGAAGAGAGTCCTGCCCGTCTTGGCTTCCCGATGAAATCAGGGAGACAGACTCATCTTTTTGGTTGAAAGCAACAGATTCATTAATATTATCATTATCTAAGTCCAGAGAAACCGGATAATAAGACCGATACGAGCTTCCAACCCAGATAGGCTTGAATTCATTATTTTGTAATTTATATATGTAGATATCCGGTGAGGCGGCAATAATAACTTCATCACCGTTATGCTTATCAGGATCTAAATCTGCAACACAGAGTCCATTTTTGGAGCAAACTCCAGAAATCTCAGCGAAATCAACCATTTCATATTGATTATCTCCAGATGATTTAAAGACACCAAAATACCAAAGTTGGTTATCAGGATTCATAATATCTTCGTGATATCCTCCCACAACAAATTCAGTTGTATCATCTCCGTTAAAATCTCCTATGCCAGAATAGTAAGCATATGGAACAGGAATAGATAAGGTATCTTTAATTTCAAAATTTAATGAATTCAAACTTTTCGCTTCGTAAATTAAAATATCTCCGTCAATATCAGAAAGCAGAATGTCAAGTATCTCATCGTTGTCTAAATCGCCAAACTGAATATGTGGAGTAAGTTGATTTTTTGAATATGTATGAGTGTTGTTCAATAACCAAGAATCGCTATATACAAAATCGTTATTCACTCTGGTATAAATTTTATAAGCTGTTTTCTGAGAATCAAGTATTGTATTTATTAATAATTCATCACTACCGTTACCATTTAAATCTTGAAATGCACAACCGTATAATCCTCCAATACCTCTTTTTCCAAAGATGAAACTATCTGGAAAAGTAGTATCAGAAGTAGCCTCATAAATAAGTATTGAATCTCCGATATTACCTACTATCTCAAATTTTCCATCGCCATTACTATCTCCAATGCTCCAGGGCTGAAATTCAACAGGCATAGTATATTTAACAATCAGGTCATTGTTATTTTCTTCACAAAATTTTACTTCTCCATAAGTACCTTCTTCTGGGAATTCCATAAATACTAATTCTTTTTTCCCATTATTATTTATATCATAATTATTGGGACATAAATATC